>JAZHDF010000076.1:0-47876 GCA_036584565.1 Candidatus Moraniibacteriota bacterium | reverse complement strand
AAAGATTTAATTAGAATTTTACATAAATATTAATTAGTTTGATGGTCTAGAGCCATAATAAATATGAGAAAGATAAAAAAAATTATCTTGCTGTCGGGTATATCTCTACTCGGAGTTACTTTTTTGGGAGCGGGCAACTCTCAGGCGGCGGTGGACGCCGAGCTTCTTTTTAACCAGGCCACTGTTGCAACTACGGTTGGTCAAACATTCGATTTGATCGCTCAAGTAGATCCGGGAACCAACACGGTTGGAGGAGTGGAATTGGATGTAACTTATGATCCGGTTGCGCTTAGATTGGATAGCATTACCAGATCGGATGCTTTTAATATAACCTTAGCCGGGCCTACAATCGGTAGTGGTACGGGCTCTATTGATGTAGGTTTATTAACTAATCCTCCTACTTATATTACCACCACCTCCGATGTGGCCACTTTTTCTTTTACAGCTTTGGCCACCGCCACCGATTCTCCGGTTTCTTTTGCCGTTACTTCCGACGCTTCCGCTTTGGGCGGATTTGTTGTCGCTACCAGGACAAATTCCGCAGTGACAATCGCTTCCAGCGGACTGGATGCCGAGGCACCGGTGGTGACAGAATTTACTATTCCCGAAACCTCAACATCTTTAACAGTCCCGATTACCACTTTTACGGCGACCGACAATGTCGGGGTAGTGGGTTATAAAATTACCGAAACGGATGTGGCACCAACTCCCGAATCCGCCGGCTGGTCGGCAACCGCTCCGACAAATTATACTTTTGATACGGAAGGTAGCAAGACCCTATATGCTTGGGCCAGAGATGCGGATGGCAATGTTTCGCTTAGTCTCAATGATGCAGTTTCCGTAAACGCTATTCCGGTGGTGACAAATTTTGTCATTCCGGCCAATTCGACTTCTCAAACCGTGCCAATCACTACTTTTACGGCGACCGATAATCTGTCGGTTACCGGCTATCTGTTAACGGAAACCTCCGATACTCCGTCTGTGGACGATCCCGCTTGGTCGGTTTCTGCTCCCGCCAACTATGTTTTTAGCAGCGATGGGATCAAGACTTTGTATGCTTGGGCCAAAGATGCAGTCGGAAACATTTCTGCAAGTTTGAACGACTCGGTTAATATTGACTCCAGTCGACCGACGATTTCTTCTTTTGTTATTCCCGCTACAGCCGAATCTTTAAATGTGGCGATAACAACTTTTGAGGCGACCGATAATATCGAAGTAACCGCTTATTTATTGACCGAGACCTCGGCGACTCCCTCTTTGGGAGCTTCCGGTTGGAGTGCTACAGCGCCAACTACCTATCTTTTTTCTTCGGCCGGTAGCAAGACTTTGTACGCTTGGGTAAGAGATGCGGTCGGAAATATTTCGGTTAGCTCCAGCGATGGTGTGGTGATTACCCTGCCGGATACCACCCCTCCGACTTTGTCGGGAGGAGCTCCTTCGGGAGTATTGCCTCTGGATACTCAGACCATCGAAATGCAAGTAACGACTAGTGAAAACGCCACTTGTAAATATTCAAACGAAAATGTTGGGTATTCTCTAATGAGCGGAGATTTTTCCACTACCGGATCGACCGCGCACTCAACCAGTTTGACCGGCTTGAGCAATGGAACGGCTTATACTTACTACATTAAATGTATCGACGGAAGCGGAAACGCCAACGGAGATTCATTTAATATCTCCTTTAGTGTAGAAGCGGAGGGAGAAGAGATTCCGGTTTCCGAAGATGATGAGGTTGAAATACCAAATCCGGAAAGCGAAATTAAAATATCCAAGCCTTCGGTCAATCTCGGGGATGAGTTTGAAAAAATTGATAAAGATAAAAGAATTTATATTAAAAAAGAAAAAACCACCTTCAAGGGCAAATCGGAATACTTGAGAAACGGAAAAGTTCAAGTTTATGTAGATGGAAAAATGAAAGAGGAAATTGAAGCGGATAGCGAGGGTAATTGGAAGGTTAAGGTTAGATTTAAAGAAGACGGAACATACAGCTTAAAACTTCATTATCTTAATAGTTCGGGAGATTTATTGGATAAATCGAGTAGTTACAGAGTGAAACTTGACACCAAAGATCCCGAATTTGACAGCATTCCTCCGATTATCAATAAACAAGTGGGGAGTAAGATTTGGTGGAATGCCACCGATGATTACAAGATCAGATATTATAAATACTATTTTAACGGAGAAAAAGTAAAAACCAAAGACGGATTCTTCGATGTCCCGGCCGGAACCCCCAAAGGAACGCATACGCTCTTGATCAGAACTTATGACAAATCCGGTAATAAAGAGGATAAAGTTGTGCTGGTTAGAGTTAGATAATCTTTGCTTAAAAAACGCCTTCTATTCATATCACTATGGACGAAGGCGTTTTTGTTTTGTATAATAAGTCAAGTGACAAATTTTTATTAATTAAAAGAAAATAAAAAATGTTTTTTCTGAAAAAAAATAAAAATATTCAAAACAAGATTTTATTTTTTCTTCTTATAGCTATATCGGCCACGCTAACTTTCTTCATTTTCAATCAAGATAGGGGAGGGGAAACGGAAGATATCCAAATTGAAGGAGAAAAACATATTATTGTTTTTGTTCGAGAAGGGTGCGGCGCTTGCGCAAAAGAGGAAGCCTTTTTGTCAAAGATAAAAAATAAAAATGTTAAACCGGAATTTTTAGACATTGGAGAGGGGGAGAATTATCAAAAATTTTTGGCCGTCGTTGAGAAATATGAGTTGACAAAAGTTACTCCGATTACTTTGGCTGGCGGAAAGGCTCTGATAGGCTTTGATTCGGCTGAGTCGACCGGACAAGAAATTCTTTCTATTGCCGATTCAAAATATAACAGTTTGGAAAAATATCTTAACCAAAATGAGAAATTTGAGTCGACCGATTCCGACTCTTCCGGTTTTTGCGCCGTAACCGGAGCGGAGGCCTGCAGTCAGGATGAAATTCAAAAAGACACCTTGGAAAAAATAAAAATACCTTTTTGGGGAGTAACTGAAACCAAGGATTTTTCACTTTTTTCTTTGGCGACTATCTTGGGCTTCATAGACGGGTTTAATCCTTGCGCTATGTGGGTTTTGGTGGCTTTTTTGATCGCGCTTTCTCAGGTCGGCAGTCAATCCAAGATGATTTTTGTGGCCGGAATATTTATTGTGGCCGAAGCGGTAATGTATTTTTTGATATTGAATGTTTGGTATTTGACCTGGGACTTTATCAAATTGGATAAATTGGTTTTACCGTTGATAGGTTTATTGAGCTTGGGGGCGGGAATTTATTTTCTTTATAAATTTAGAAAAAATAAAGGTCAGTTAGTTTGCGATGTCACCAGTATCGAACACCAAAGAAAAACAACCACTCGAATAAAGGATATCGCCACCAATCCGCTCAGCATTCTCGTCACTTTTGTTATTATCGGCTTGGCTTTTTCGGTTAATATTATAGAGTTTGCTTGCTCGATCGGTTTGGCTCAGTCTTTTACCAAAATCTTGGAGATTAATAGTGTCAGTTTTTGGATGCAACAATTTTATATCGGAATTTACACTTTATTTTATATGGTGGATGATTTTATTGTTTTCGGTTTGGCAATTTTCGGTTACCGAAAATTTTATCAGTTCGGGGCCAAATATTCTAATCTGGCCTTGTTAATCGGGGGAATTTTGCTTATAATTATAGGAGTTCTGATGTTGTCAGGAAAAAATATTTTTGTTTTTTAATTAATACATAAATAAGGATTAAGCAGGACTTGGCCTTCCATCGGGGGGTCTCAGTGATTTGCCAAAGGCTTTTTAGAGATAAATTTATGAATACCGATACAAAAATCAGAGTCAGATTTGCTCCCAGTCCGACCGGCTATCTGCATGTCGGGAGCTTAAGGAGCGCTCTTTATAATTATTTGTTTGCCAGAAAAAATAAGGGTGTTTTTATTTTGAAAATCGAAGATACGGACAGAAAAAGATTTGTCGAGGGGGCGGTTGAGAGTCTTATCGGATCATTGGATTGGATGGGGCTTAAGCGGGATGAGGGCGTTTTCCAAAGCGTGGAAGTCAAGGATGATTCGGAAATTGTTATAAGTTCGGAGAATTACCCGGGTGTCTTGGAAGTCGGGAAATTCGGTCCTTATATCCAATCGGAGAAATTAGAAATTTATAAAAAATATGTAGAGCAGTTGGTGGAAAAAGGATTGGCTTATTATTGTTTTTGCGGTTCGGAGCGTTTGGAAAAAATGCGCGAAGAGCAAATTTCTCAAAAAAAACCTCCCATGTATGATCGCCACTGTCTGAATAAGCTGTCCGATAAAGAGATAATGGAAAAATTAAAAAACAACGAGCCCTATGTTATCAGATTAAAAGTTCCTAAAGACAGACTGATTGAATTTAGCGATATTGTGCGAGGAAAAATTTCGATAAATACCAATACCATAGACGACCAAGTTTTGATGAAGTCCGACGGTTTTCCGACCTACCATTTGGCGAATATAATCGATGATCATGAAATGCAAATTACGCATGTGATCAGAGGAGAGGAATGGTTACCCAGCACTCCGAAACATATTTTATTGTATGAAGCTTTCGGCTGGACCGCTCCGGAATTTGCTCATTTACCGCTTCTTTTGAGCACGGATAAGAAAAAATTATCCAAAAGAATGGGGGATGTGGCAGTGGAAGATTATATCAAGAACGGATATCTAAAAGAGGCTATTATAAATTTCGTGGCTCTTTTGGGTTGGAATCCCGGAGAGGGAGAAACTCAAGAAATTTTTTCACTTGAAGAATTGGTTGATAAATTTGAGATAAATAAGGTGCATAAAGCCGGAGCGGTTTTTGACCTGAAGAAATTGGATTGGCTCAATGCTCAATATATCAAGAAGCTTTCTTTGGATGAATTGTTTGCCAAAGCATTGCCTTTTTTGGAAAGAAAAGATTTTTATAAAGACTGGGATATAAAAAATAAAGATTGGAACAATATCGAGAAAGAAGAATATTTAAAAAAAATATTGGCTGTAGAGCAAGAAAGATTGGTCAAACTTTCGGATGTCGGAGAAGAAAATAAATTTTTCTTTGTCGAAGGTAAGGATATCTCGATAAGTCCGGACGAAATGCGCTGGAAAGAAAATTCGAATCAAGACACCGCAAATAATTTAAACAAAGCCAAAGAGGTTTTAGAAAGCATTTCCGAGGAAAATTGGAATCTTCAAAATATTGAAAAATTATTATTGGAGAGTGCCGGCGATAAGCGCGGGGATTTACTTTTTCCTTTGCGAGCGGCGCTGACCGGAGAGAAGAGGTCTCCTTCGCCTTTTCAAGTGGCTTGGGTTTTAGGCAAACAAGAGGCGATAAAAAGAATAGGTAAAGCATTGGAGCAACTATAGAAAAAATCATTTTCTATTTAGCGGATTTTATTGTAAAATAAAAAAGAGCCTTTTTCGAATTACTTAAAACAAAAAATGAAAGCAAAGAAATCTTTTCAGAACAAAAAAAATATTTTATTTTTCATCCTTATTTTCTTAGGATTTTTTTGGGTTTGCTCGCAAAGTGGCTTGGCCGAAGATTCGACAAGTCTTGATTTAAACGAAGAGGAGCAGAAAAAAATAGAGAAGAAAAATGAAGAAATTCAAAAGCTTGAGGAAAAGGCTGAAACTTACGAGAAAATGCTCCTGCTCAAACAGAAACAAAAAAATTTGCTCGGGAGTCAGATTCAAAGTCTCAACACTGAGATAAGCACCCTGAAAGATGAAATTAAAACTAATGCCGAGAAAATAGACAGCTTGAACGCCGAGATTGACGATTTGAGAATAGATTTGGCCAAAAATGAAATATTAATCGAGACTCAAAAAAATATTTTGGCCGATATGATTCGAAATTATCAAGAAGATAATGATGATGCGATCAGCAAGATAGTTTTCGGCATTGAAACTTTTTCTTCCATTTCCACTAAAAATGATCACATCTCTCAGACCGGAGACAGGATTGTTGAGATAACGGTTGACCTCAAAAATCTTCAGAAAAAAATTGCCCAAGAGCAAGCGGAAATTATTAAAAAAAGAGACGAGGTTGTCCGAGCGCGCCAGGATTTAGAAGAAAAAAATACCCGATTAGCCTCCACTCGTAGCCAAAAAAATACCCTCTTAATTCAAACAGAAGGGGATGAGGCAAAGTATCAGGAAAAATTGGATAAAATAGAAAAACAAAAACAGGAGCTCTTGGGGGACATTGATGAATTGTATAACGCTAATTTTGCCGAAATTTCGGCTTTTGCTTCGGGTCTGGAAAGACCAACTTCCGGTTTGGCGGAGACATCTTGGTATTACTCGCAAAAAGATCCGCGTTGGGGCGATGAAACAATCGGAAACTCAAAATCAAAAATGAAAGATTTCGGTTGCGCCGTAAGTTCTGTAGCGATGGTCTTTACTTATCAAGGCGAGAGGATAAATCCCAAACAATTATCCGACAGGCCGATTTATTCTTGGGATTTAATCAATTGGCCGACTTCTTGGAATGATTTGCGTTTGGCTAGTAGTACGGCCCACAGCGGAGTGAATTGGTCTACTGTGGACAGGGAATTATCGGCAGGAAATCCGGTTATTATTTTTATCAACGCCCGAAACGGAGCGGGACACTATGTCGTTATTCATCATAAGACCGATAAAGACAAATATGTCGTCCATGATCCTTATTGGGGGGCCAATATTTATCTTGATTCCAGCATTGAACTTCTTTCAAAACTTTACAAAGTTTCGATCTCAAAAAAATCAATAAATCAGATGATAATTTATAAATAGAGAATGGGGAAGGGCACTTTTATTGATGCGGAGAAATAGTTTCGGACGAGATTGCCGTGTCGGAGTACCTCCTTGCAATGACAAAATCTTTCCCGATGACAGTTGACCGATGACTCGATAACAAGATTTTTTTCGATTACCTTTTTGTAAACATATCTCCTATGTCGCACAATCTATTTTTAAAAATGGTGGGCTAGGGGGGGGTAGGTGATAATAATAAAAATAAAATTTTATGAAAAAATTTAAACCGGCCGAAGGTCAAACCGATTATACTCAGATTACTTGGGTGCCGGTTATAAATTGCGTTTTGGAATTTAAGGGAAAATTTTTAATTGTTCAAAGAAGCAAAAAATTAAATTTTTACCCGAATTATTATAATGGAATTTCCGGGTTTTTGGATGACAATAAAACACTAAAAGAAAAAGTAAAAAAAGAGATTGAAGAAGAATTGGGACTAAAAGCCTCCGCAATCAAATCAATCGAATTGGGAAGGATTTTTCATCAAAGCGCCCCGAAATATGACAAAATTTGGATAGTGCATCCTATCTTGGTGCGGGTAAAAACCGATAAAATAAGGCTTGACTGGGAGGCGCAAGGTTTTAAATGGATAGATATAAAAGAGGCCTCAAAATATAAGCTGATGCCGGGCTTTGCTCGAGTATTGGAAGAAATTAAAAAAATTTCCGAGATTTAAAGTTTTTGGATACATCCATGTATCCTTATAGCTTCAAAATAAGCCTAAAAAGACTCATTAAAAAAAATAGCTTTTTCTTTAAAATTATAATATATGGATGTATCCCAGATCGGTTAAAATTTTTGTTTTTTTGCAATAGTTAGGGGCTATTTTTTAAAAAATATGCTGGGGGAGTGGTAAATAAAGCGATTTTAAATTAGTTTGAGATTCCAAATAGGTGATTTTCCAAGCTATCCGCCATTGGATTTAAGGCGGATAGCTTGGAAAATCTACCTTCTGGAATGACAAAAAAAATACAAATGAAGTCATAATTATCAGATTTAATAAAAAATTAAGAAAAATTTAAAAAATTAATTTATCCGAGCTCAGTTGTAATTTTGATTATCAGATAAGATCGGAATCGATTCATAGGGGTGGCTGTACATGATAATCTATATTCTAAAACATTCTAAAACAAATAAAAATCTATGTTTTTGAGGCTTTTTTAGATAAAATGTCGTAAAATCCGACTTGTCCGACTGAAAAACAAAATATAACGAAACAATGTTAAAAAACATTGTTTTTTTGTTTTTTAGGGGATTGGTCGGGTTTTTTTATTCTTGTTTTATCCGACTGATCTCGTAAAAAGTACGAAAATAAAAATTAAATTAAAAAATTGTTTGGGTGAGGCAATCCAAAACAAAATGGAAAATGAAATGTGGTCGGTTAAATTTATTTTTAAACTGATCAAAACGAAGATTAAACTGTGGCTCAAAAAACAATTAAAAAGATTTTGGCTTTTTATGAGTAAAAAAAGAGGCATCGAAAGTTATAAAACAAAAAAAAGAATATTGGTTATAGTGTTGGTGTTTATTGATTGCTTTATATGGTGGAAAGTGGTGATTGATTCCGGTATCGAATATACAAAAAAAATAACGATTGAAAATAATAAAAATGATGTCGGTGTTGTGGTTATCGAGGATAACTTGATGGCTGTGGCACACGCTTCAAATGGAGAGGCGGAAAAGGAGATGGAACGGATCGAAGATCCGGCACCATCTCCCACCGCCGAGATTATCGAAAAAGAGATAAATTCAGTTTTCGGAGAAAATTCAAAAATAGCTTTGGCAATATTCAAGACCGAAAGCGCACTTAACCCGGAGGCTCAAAACTGGAATTGCCATTATTACAAAAACGGTAAAAGATATAGCACCTCTTGCAAAAAAGAAGATCGTCAAATGGCTTGGAGTGTTGATTGCGGTATTGCTCAAATAAACCACATAACGCCGAATGACTCAAAGGAATGTCCGGCAGAACTGTTTGACTACAAAAAAAACATACAAATTGCTAAAAATATGTTTGACAAAAGAGGTTTTCAGCCGTGGGTAACTTATAACGAGGGATATTATAAAGGAAATCTATAAAAAAAATATGCAAAAAGAAAAAACAATGCAAACGACAATAATCCCCGATTTTTTAATTATTCCCGGCGCGGTGGTTTTTTGTCCCGATCTTCAGCCGTTGGATTGTAAGGTCTATGGGGTGATTTATTGGATACATAGTTTGAAAGAAGGCCGTTGTTTCGCCTCAAATACATACCTAGCAAGGATTTGTTTTCCCCTTGAGAAGAATAAAGAAAAAATTAAAAATAAGTCAAAATCAATCCAAAATTCACTTTTAAGATTAGAAAAATGCGGTTTTATTCGGAGAAATTATCGAGATAAGGATAAAAAACAAAGGGGTGAAATAATTCCCCTAGTGTTGTATAGGGTACCATCAAATGATGGTACGGTACCATCAAATGATGGTAGGGGGGTACCATCAAATGATGACCATATTAGTAATAATATTATAAGTAAGAGTA
Organism: Candidatus Moraniibacteriota bacterium; assembly: GCA_036584565.1. Taxonomy (GTDB): domain Bacteria; phylum Patescibacteriota; class Minisyncoccia; order Moranbacterales; family UBA9337; genus UBA9337. The sequence continues at coordinate 38,567 of JAZHDF010000076.1, read as the reverse complement.
TAGATATTGTGGCTGACGCCACATCCCCCCTAAATTGCTTTAAAGAGGGATGCAAAAATAAAGCAATGAAAGATAAAAGATTTTGCAAAGAACATCAACAAATGAACCTAAAACAGTTTATGGAGTGGTGTAAGCAAGGACAAGCTCATGTAAAGATAATCGGTGAATGGGCTGAGACCATCAACATGAATTTAAGAACAGTGGCTCAATGGGAGGAATTTATAAGCAGGAATTTGCGAACAGCTAAAAAATTAATTCCATTCGATAGGGACCAACTCGAGGCAGGATTTGAAAGAATTGAGGATGGTATTAAAAAAGGATGGCTGACTGAATATACTTTGGAAACTTTATATAAATTTGTAACTAACCCTAAATAAATATGGAAAAAATAATTATACCAGCTTCAAAAATGGAAAATCACACACTGATGAGAAAAATGATTAGTTATGAGGTTGAGGTTGAAAATGCAAATAATGTCTCAGATGGATATCACACTTTTGGGGAATTGTATGATCATCGGATAACTTTATTCATATCACTATGTAAAACACTCTACAATGACCCGCAATATCAAATAGGACAAAAAGCTGATATTTGGCGCTCAAAAAGGCATTCTGATGGAGAGATTTGTTTTGGAACAGGCACTCAATTTTTACTTGGAATTGGAAAAGAAAAAGGCGAACAAATTACTTATCATATTCCAATTAAAAGATGGAATGAGTGCGAATTTGCGGAAACTTTAAAAAAAGCTCCTGAATGGGATGGCCATACAAGCGAGGATGTTTTAAAAAGATTAAAAAATTTATAGTAATAATTTAAAAATAAAAATATGGCATTTAAAAAACAAACCCAAGCAGTGTATCAAAGAGAAGAGGCTAATTTTAGCGATGAAGATATTAAGGCATTTGAAAAAGAATTAGATCCTTATATGAAAAGAAGAACTCAATTATTTAATGGTCAAGAGATTACCGGATTTGAATTATATCTCCACAATAATCTTCTTTTCAGATTTAGTCCTAAATATCCAACCGGAGCAGTAGTGGCAATTAATGCCGAAAAATACAGGGAATCAAAGGCAAAATATAGCGCGCTTTGTACGCTTTGGTACAAGAGGCAAATATCTCAAGAAAAAGAAACGGAAAAAATTCAATCAATAAAATTATGAAATTAACCATTGAAAATTACAAATGTCTATCTTGGAATGAGTTCAATCGAAATATGCACTGGTCAATCCGAACCGCAGTAAGGGAGGAATTAAAAAGTTTAGTCTATGCGGAGATGTGTAAGCACAGGGGGGTAAAAATAGATAAAACGGTCAATGTTGATATAACGGCTTATTTTAAGGATTGGAGGAGGAGAGATCTCGATAATTTATTCATAAAGCCGATATTGGATGGAATCGTTGATTCCGGCTTGATAAGGGATGATAACGGCGATGTGATTAACTCTCTCACACTTCGGGCCAAAATAAAGCAACCGCAAAATAAAATAATAATTATAATAAACGAAAATGAAAAAGAGAACAAAAAATGAAATAATCGAGGATCTCAAAAAAGAGATTGTCAAACTGGTCAATGAGAATGAGGGAATAGAAAAAAGAAATAGAGATTGGAAAGTTTTTTATGGAGAATTATTTTTTCTCTTGTATGGAGAAGAAGAAAGGCAATTTTATTTTACCGAAAAAGCTAAATTGATTGAAAGGATAGGGGATATTATCAAAAACGAATCCGAATTGAAAAGGGAAATTGATAGATTGAAAGAAACGAATGATAAATATTGGAGATTGATCAGAGGGATAGCCGGAGATAGAACATTGGAAATAGAAGTCAAACAACAAAATCAAACTCAAAAATATGATATATAGAAATTGCAAAGTTTGCGGAGATGTTCCGCTCAATCAAAAAATATCTATTTGTGGCGGATGTATGGATAATACGCCGGAAATAGATATTACACCGCTTGAAATCAAGAGACTACACCGGAGGCAGACCATAACAACTTGGCTAGTATTGGTCAATATGATAATTTATTTAATTTTAACTAGCATTATTTTATGAAAAAATTTATTTTCTATAATTTCGGAGGTGGGGGAGGTATTACATCAGTATATTTCATAGAAGCTCAAAATGAGAAAGAAGCTAAAGTTATTATATCAAAAAAATTGGGTGTTGATTTTAATTTTATAATAAACGCCAAAAGATTAAAGGAAATAAAATCAAATTTTGAATTGATTGGCGAATATTTTTTGAATTGATTGGCGAATATTAAAGAAAAAATATAATTAAAATAATATAAAAAAATATGAATCAATTGCAATTATTATTCGATGAAACATTGAGAATAGAAAAAGATAAAAAGTATAAAATGCAAGACTTTAAAGAATTGATAAAGGGAGATGTCGATTATCAAAATATTAAAGAGCAAATTAAGGAATTAAGAAATAAGGTTAAAAGTATTGAGGAAAAGTATTTGAATGATTGCGGAATAGAGATCGAAGATATTAACAAGGAAATAACGGGAAATAAGGAAATGTTGAGTGATATCGCTATATCTCAATTGATGGATAAGGGAAAAATTGAATCAATCACGGATGACTTTGGTAGAGAATATGAACCGGTTATCAAAGTAAGTTTTAAAAAAGCTAAAAAATAATTTTTCGTCATTGAGTCTTATCGGACTCAATAATCGGGATGTTATGATCGCTCATTTAAAAAAGGGGAAAAAATGAAGAAAAAAACGATGTTTGTTTGTCTTGTGTGTCGGCAAATATTTGGTTGTGAAATCAAGGAGGCCGGAAAAATTGAAGTAAAAAGGTGCGAGAAATGCAAAAATTGCGAGGATGATAAGGGATGGGATATCCAATATTCAACTTGCATAGATTGCCAAAACGACTAGGGGGCCAAAATGAAAGTATTTGTCAGCAAATGTATTGAGTGTGGGATGACTTATGCTTGCAACATTAACGGCTTGAGGAGGGAATGCATTAATTGTACCGGAGAGGATTGCATAACTTATCACAAGGAATATACGGTTACTCATGGATATTGTCCGTATCACTTGGCAAAACACATGCAAAAATTTAAACCTAACTTTGGAGGTGGCAAAAAATGAGTAAACACCATAGACGGCCACGATCAAGAGGTGGAGACAACTCTCCATCCAATATTTCAAAGGTACCGCCGAAAAAACATGCTCATTGGCACGCTTTATTTCGGAACATGACACCGGATCAGATTTGCCATGAAATAAATAAATTATGGATTGATCCGGACTTTTCCCTCAAATACAATAGCCGACAAAATCGGTTTATTGTGCAAAGGCGGAGCGTAACACCGCATCCGTAACGGCTTTAGGGGGTGAGCCTATCACTCCCATCATAAAAAATTAAGATTAAAAAACTAATTAAACAAATATGAATTATTGCGAACACCCAAAAGATAAGCGTAAAATTGCGCTTGTACAAAGAAAAGAGGGCGAAAAGTATATTTTATATGAATTGTCGATTTGTGAATTGTGTGGGGAAGAAATCACAAGAAAAATAAAACCCAGTATTGATATAAGGTTTAAAAACAATGACAAAAAAATTAACTAACAAACAAAATGAAATAGCAGTATTGGAGGAGGCACTGGGAGGAGATCGGGAGCTTGTTTTGTTTTTTCTGTGTTGGTTAAAACATAACCGAAACGCCACGGAGGCTTACAAAGAATTGCATCCGCATTGCAAACATAAATCTTGCGGAGTGCTTGGGGCGAGAATGTTAGCAAAAGTTAGCTTGGATGTAATTGTGAGTAGTTATGGATTGGGGATTGATACTTATTTAGAAAATTTAAAAGATGGCTTAAATGCTACAAAAATCGAGCATATAGTAGTAGGAAAATATAAAAACGGACGGACCAAAACGGTTGCGCGAACAAGTCCGGACTTTGATCGGAGGGATAAATACTTTGATGATCTAGGAGAATTGCTAGGAGTTAAAGGAAAAACGGCAAAAATAGCGGTACAAGTCAATAATAATGTTAATAATGTAATTCAAGATAAAAAGCAAAAATATGGAATTTAACGCTAAAGGCTACAAAGATGCAATCGAAAACGAATTGACGATCATCAATAAGGATAAAATGGAGGTGCCGTTTATTTTAAACCGGGCGCAAGATCATTTTATAAACGAGATGCAGGATAATCTTTTGTTGGTGGTATTGAAAGCGCGGAAAATGGGTTTTTCTTCCGTGGCCTTGGCAATCGCCGTTTTAAAACTTATTTTTGGAGAAAATGAGAGGTGTGTTTCTATGTCCTTTGATGCCACGGCGGCGGCGAAACAACTTGAAAGAGCGAAGCACTTTATCCGATCTTTTGAGCGAAACAATGATAATCAAAAAATCCCTTTTAAATATAATTCAAAGTCTGAATTGGTTTATGAGAAAAAAAACGAAGCCGGAGAGATTGAGTGTATAAATACATTGAGAATAGGAACGGCCAAATCCGGGAGTTTCGGCCGTGGTGATGATATATCGTTTTTACATCTTACGGAGGTTTCATTTTGTCCCAGTATGGATGATCTTATGTCCGGAGTTGGTGAGGCTTGTATAAACGGATCGCATAAAATATTGGAGACAACGGCCAACGGATACAATGACTTTAAGGGTTTTTGGGATAATGCAAAGATAGGCAAAAACAATTATAAACCGCTATTTTATAGCCCGGAGTGGGAATATAGCCCGGAATTTTTGGAGCAGAAAAAACTTGAGCTTGGGGAAAGATTGTTTAATCAAGAATACCCGATGACGGAGGAGGATGCCTTTTTAACTTCCGGTGAGTGTTATTTTGATGTAAATGTTTTGAGGGAGGTTTTAAAAACGACTAAAGAACCAATTAAATTTCAATTTTTATGAAAATAAAAGTAAAAATCCTTTATGCCAAAGGATATAATAACAAAACAAAAAAACCTTATAATATTTATATTTACGCTTTAATCGATACGAAGAAAAAAACAGGGATAAAAAATAATAAAGATAATAAATAAAATGAACCTAAAAAAATATCAAATAATATATGCAGACCCACCTTGGAGATATGATTTTTGTAAGGATAACGCGGATAAAATAGAAAATCACTATCCAACAATGACAAATGCAGATATATGCAATATTAAAGTTCCGGTGGATGATAATTCGGTTTTATATCTTTGGGCCACTGCACCAAAATTACTGGAGGCGCTAGAGGTTATGAAAGCGTGGGGCTTTAAGTATAAGACTCAAGCGGTATGGGATAAAACTTGGGTTGGTATGGGCTATTGGTTTAGAGGACAACATGAGATTTTATTAGTTGGTGTTAGGGGCAAATTTTCTCCGCCAATACCACCATTAAGAGAAAGTTCCGTTTATCGGGAAAAAAAATCTAAACACTCAAAAAAACCATCTTATTTTAGGAAATTGATAAGCCGACAATTTCCTAAATGTACAAAACTGGAAATGTTTGCAAGAGAAAAAACAGAGGGTTGGGATGTCTGGGGAAACGAAGTAAAAAATAATATAAATTTAAAATAATAGAAATTGAAAAAATATGAAAAACATCAAAGAAAATTATAAAACAATAGTCAACGAAGCAATCGGAGAAGCCTCAATGTGTTGGACTGAAACTCCCAAGGGTGTATTTGTTAGTGAAAGAGCTATTAAAATTTCCGATAAATTAGTTGAAACCATAGAAAAAGAAAAAGAGAAAGCTCGCCAAGAATTAAAAGAGGAGTTGATTGCAGATATTAAAAATATAAGAGCCATAGACGATAATGGAGTTATGGAATTTTTAAAAGATATTGTTATTAAAATAATTAAAGAAAAAGGTTTATGAAAAAATCAATGATTGAAGATTTGACAAATGATGAAAACTTAGAAAAAGAAGATTGGGAGGAAGAATTTGATAAAGAATATCCTGCGTGCAATTGCAAAAATAATATGCCACCACACTTTTCAGACCAATATGTAAATAGGGATTGGATAAAAGTTACTATCCGCCAAATAATAGAAAAAGAAAAAGAGAAAAGTTATCAAGAAGGTTGTAGTTTTTTCGCAGAAGGAACTATTGAAAATGAATGTATCAAAGAGCAAGCGAGACAAGAAATGAAAGAAGATTTATATAAAAAAATAGGAATGATAAAGCGATGGCTGGATGAAGAAAGAATAACAAACCCTAAAAAAATATTAACAAAGGAAGAGATAGAATGTTGGCTTTTTGCAGTTAAAACTAATAAAATAAATATTTAATAGAAAATTGGATAAATTATTAAAAAATGATCATTATGTGGCGACAATATCGAACAATTGAACAGGGTGAGTTTTTACTCTTTGCCGGAGACACGGCAAGCGGAGGCGGAGACAATACCACCATACAAGTATTATCCAAAAATAAGATAGATTGTCCGCTTGTGTATCAAAGCGGTATTACAACATCCGATTTTATCCCGGAATTGGTGAGGGTATTGGAGGCGGTATTTGATATGACCAAAACAAAGCCGGTGATCGCACTGGAAAGGAATAATGGCGGAGCCTTTTTGATGGATAGGGTGGCCGGACTCAATCTCAATGGAAAATATATTGTTTTTGAAATGCCGAAGTTTGGCAATGTGGATAATAACGAACCGAATTTGTTAGGATGGAACACCAACAGCGCGACAAGGCCGGTAATGATCTCGGCGTTAAAGGATGCAGTGGAAAAGCAATTATTTAAAATTTATGATAAGCAAACAATAAATGAAATGTTGTCTTTTGTCGTGGTTAAAACCTCAAGCAGTTGGAAAGCACAAGCCGAAAAAAAAGCGCATGATGATCTTGTGATGGCCCTAGCGATTGCATGGCAAATGTATCAAAAATGCGAGCCGGAAAGGAAAATAAGAGCGGATTATTCGAGATATGAGAATTATAAACAGCCTCAAATATACGATAATAGGGGATTTTTGAAATAAAAGCTAATAAATTAAATTTAAAAAAATGAACATTAAATTAAAGTTTGATTATAATATCAACAAAATGGAGTTGTATCGAGGTAAGCACATAGTTACAGCTTTTGACAGTGATGAGTTTCAGGATTTAATAAGGGAAATTAAGAGAATAAGCGAAGAATTGAGTCAAAAAACAAAGAGAAAAAATGAACTCAAGGCGGAAAGAAAAGCATTGATTAAACAGCTCAAATTTATGCTTGCGATTAAGTGGATAGACTTTAAAAGAGATGTGGCAAAGAAAATTAAAAAAATAGTTAGAAAAATCAAAAAACTATTTAAAATTAAATAATTTTATGTTATCACCAACACAAAAAGAAGAAGAAAAACAAAAAGACCGAATTTTGCAGGAAATACACGATGCCTTGGAAGATAATCAATGGGGAGGCGGTTGTGATCTTATGGTGGTCAAAGTGATATTTACCGGAAGACTTGAAATAAAGCCGGTTATGGTGTATAAAAATAAACCGGTTAGAGATTTAAACAATTTTTTGTTATAATACAATTATAATAATAAATTTAAAAATATGGAAAATCAAGAAAAAAAGATTGGGTTGTGGTCGGAAAACTCTTGTAATGGAGAATTGACAAAAACTGAAATAGAAAAACCAAAGGAAACAATACCGGTGATAACATCACAAAAAGAGGTTACTTCCAACACAGGAACTTGCGCCGGAAAAAGAACTTGTGGGGAAATGAGAGATTGCACAGAGGCTTATTTTTATTTAAATAAATGCGGTGTGGGTAGTCTGAACAGAGACAAGGATGGAATACACATTGTGAGAGTCTTTGCAAATAATATTTGACAAATAATTTATTTGTGATATTATGAAATTGTAGAACATTGCTAATTATTGACGAGTGGGAGAGAAAACCCAAAAACGAATAATAGCGGACTTCTATTTTCTTGATTTTGCGCCAAACAGGTGAGCAATCAAATCAAGGCATAGGAGTTTTGTTTTTGTCTAAAATTGAATAAACGATCATGCAACCTTTCAGAGGTTGTTTTTTTAAACTCTTATGTTAAATAAGAGTTTTTTTTATTTTTTTAAGTCAGTAAAAAGGGAATTGTTTTTTAAACAAACCAAAAGCAAGTTTATGCTTGCTTAAAAGCATAAAAAATTATGGAAGAATTACAAAAATCAGGGGAGATTTCAAGCGATATTATCGCCAATTTTGACGAGGCGGAAAAAGTGAAAAAGGATGTAATGTCTTCCGGTTTTAAGTGGGATGATCGGGAAGCAATGTTTTACGGCCGATATGTGAATAGTTCCAAGAGTGAAAAACCGAATAAAGAGCCGGAGTCTTACTATTCAACCGGAGAATTGACCAGCCTAATTTTGGATAGCGCTTGCCGGATAATGGCACAAATGCCAACCGGTAAATTTACAACTTTTAAGGATAATGATTTATCCAAGGTTATCGCCGCCAATCTTGTTTTTCATGAGTATATTTTGCCGAATGCTAACACCGGAGGGGATTTTTTTACAAAAATGAGGCAAGTCAATGTTTATTCAAAGATATATGGGACAATGCCGGTTTTTATTGATTATAAAGTGGGCGACAAATACACCGGGCCGGATATGGTAATGATCCATCCAAGAAGATGCTATCCGCAACCGGGCAAATATTCCATAAGGGATATGGATTATATTTTTGTCGATACTTTCGTAAGTGAAAAATGGCTAGAGGAGAGATGCGAAAGAAATCCCGATGTTTGGGATAAGAGCCTATTGGAGGAAATCAAGCCGTCTCAAGTCGAGCAAACCTCATTGACGAGCGAAGAAAAAAATCAATTAAAAAATCATAATCAAATAGTTTTAAGAAATTATTTTAATTCAAAAGGGGATTGGATCATATATGAGCCGAATAGTAAAAAAGTTTTAGTGTCGGAAAAAGATTATTGGCCCGGTATTCCAATGGTGGAAAAATTGACGATTCCGGTATTGGATCGGTTTTGGTGCTTGTCGGATATGGAGAGAGGGGAAACCCCTCAAAAATCAATTGACACTTTGGCCAGAAAATATTTTGCCTCTTTGGATAAAAGCATTGATCCAACAACGATAATAGATCCGGAAATGATGGTGATGAGTAGTGTCAATGTGGATAATAAGTTTTGGTTTGCCAAGGATGGAAATATTGATAAAGTCCGAATTTTGGAAAATTCTCCTCAAGGATTATCAACATTTCAAAGCACTTACAACATAATGAAAGCTAATTTGTTGTCTTTGGGAGCGTCAACGGATACTTCTGTTTCCTCAAGTGTTGATGTCGGGTTTGGTAGAACACCGCAAGCGCTAAAAATGCAAGGGGAAAGAGAGGGTGCGCGCGATAGTTGGGACAGATACATGCAAGAGAAGTTTTTTGAAAGGGTGGCGGACATGATGATGGAGGTGGCCAGCAAGCGAGGAATGGGGGATATAACAATACCATCAATTCAAGAGGCGCTTGAAAATGTAAAAAATGCTTATCCGGAAAGTGATTTAAATGTTTTCAGTAACGGAATTGTGAGAGAGGATTTTTTGAAAGATTTATCAATTAGATATCAAGTGGATCCGGGCAGTAGTACAAAAAGAGGCGATGCCGCGGAAAAGATGATGAATTTACTCAATATGATCAGCAAAAGTAAGGAAATACAAGCCAGCATTGCCGAAAGCGGAAAAAAAATAAATTGGGGGGAAGCAATTAAGCGGATGGCGATTGAAAACGGAGTTCAAGACTGGGATCGAATAGTTGTCAGTGTGGAGGAGCCTAACTCAATTGAGGGAATCGGGGATGAGGGATCAACGGTTATGCCAACGGAACAGATGCCGGAGCAAGTAACGCCGAGTAATCCTAATATCCAAGAATTATATTAAAAAATATGAAAAAAGAAGAAATTAAAAAAATCAAAGATGAAGTCAATGAGTATAAAAGGGCGGATATCGGGGATGAAGAAAATGCGCTTTATACAATGTCTCAAAGCGAGGGATGGAAAGTTTTTAAAGCCAAGGCCAACAGAATGATAGTCGATTTACTCGAGCCGGTGCATATAGGGTCAATCACTTCCGAAACAAATCTTGAGACAGTCGGAGCAATAGCAATATCAAGAAGCGAGAAAATAAACGGAATAAGACAGCTGATAAACGAAGTCGAATCAATAAGAACAGCCAGAGATGAGATGGAAAGACGACAAGGATCTTCCGAATCGGTGGCGCAATAAATTTGCGACACTTTTCGGGAAATTCTCGAAAGAGAGGCCTGATTGCAATCGTGGTTACCGAACGATAACTGGTAAATAATAATAAAAAAATGGAAAAAGAAACCGCTTTAGTCGGGGATAGCGTAGAAACCCCGCAAAACGATAATCCGTCAGTAGCGCCCACTGATCAAAGCCCATCCAATGATGAGCCGAAAGAAAAAGAGGCGGAAAAAATAAAAGAGGACATTGATCCGAGGATTGTCGAGATAGTTGGTGAGGATAATATTCAAAAAGTTTATGAAAGTCCGGATGGAAACATAGACGAAGAAGAAAAATCCGAACCGGAGGAGAAAAAAACCGGTGAAGACCGGGAAGCAAATCAAGAAAATGCGCCGGATAATAAAAATGATTTTTTACAAAATCAAAACAATTATCGGCCGTCTCGTCTTGATCGGCGTTTGGCTAATAGGTTTGTGAGAGTTTTAACCTTACAAGGGGAGGAAAATGTCCCGAGTGAGGAGCAAATATTGAGCGACCTAAAAAGTTATTCTAAAGATGATAAAATAAGCGCTTTAATGCATTATTTATCACTTGAAAAACAATTAAGAGGGCAAACCCCCGATAATGTTTTGGAAGAAGAAGATAACGAAGCCATAAAGGATGCCGAGCGTGAAGAAATACGCCGAGAAATAATTCAAGAGGAGCAAACCGTAAGAGAGGCAGAAAATTTTGTCGATTTTATGGAAAAGCATCCGGAACTTGATGAGAACACAAAAGATTATGATCCAACTTTGGCCGATGCAGTCGAAACACTATTTAGGGGAGGGATGCCGATAAACAAGGCATTTCAAACCGTAATGTCAAAGATTGAAAAGGTTAAAGAGGAGAAAATCGCTAATGAAAAGAAAGAAAAGAGCAGAGCCTTGAGCGGAATTTTATCCGGAAGCGGTGAGAGTACAACAATCAAAGACGATATGTCTTGGGAGGAAGTACAAACATTAAGCGAGGAAAATCCGCAATTATACAGAAAAATGCTTGCCGAGGGTAAATTTAAAAATTTAATCTAATTTATTTTTGATCAGTCAAAAATAAATATAAATAATATGCCTAATTTTGGAACAACCACGACAGCCGTCAAGTACCAAACAAAAGCATTGCAAAAATTCTTTTTGCGATCTATGTATGTGGATGTCGTCAATGATAATTTTGAGGCGCAGAATGTTAGCGACCCCAAAATGAAAAAGAAAGTAGATAAGAAGTTTAAGGAATTTGTGGTTACTACATTAACCGGAGGCGGATGGAAATCCACAGCCGGAACCGGAACCATTATTTATACCAAGGTTACCGAGGTTATCTCGAGACTTATCGTCAATACCTTTTTGGAAATTGCCGATGAAATCGATTCTGTTGCCTCTTTCGCCAGTTCAGTCGAAGATCCTAACAGCGATATTATCGATCAAGCCGCGCAAGCCTTGTATGAGGAAATGGACCAATCCTTGCTAGACTTTTATGCCGACGCAGCCAGCGGAAATTGGCTAGGAACCAGTTATACAACCGGAAGCGTAACGGTAACCGTAACAACCGGAGCAGTTGTCGGAGTTGGTACAACTTTTGCCGCCGGTATGGTGGGAAAGCCTTTTAAGGCCGCCGGACATACAAAGTGGTACAGAGTTAAAACCTTTACCGACACCACTCATATTGTGATCGAAAATGATAGTGATGATCTAACTAGCGCTTATGACGGAGGAGCAATTTCCGCCGGCGCTACCTATGAGATTCAAGCTAATACCAAGTTGGCAATAACCGATGCTAATTTCAAATATTATTTGGATGTTCTTTCCAGTATGCTATCCAGTCGAAAAGTACCAAATGATGGAAAGAGATGGTTAGCCTTGCCTGAAATGGCAGCCAAACCGGTGTTGCTTAAAGCTACCGAATTGAATCCAAGCATTAAAGAAGTATTTGATGAGACCGTGGCCAAAGGAAAAGTTGCCAAGGCATCCGGGTTTGATCTTTATTTCTTGCCTGATGATTGGTTTACCGGAGACAATACAACCGGATTTTATTGTGTGGGTGGACATAAATCATTTATTACCGGAGCTTTCGGTTATATTGAAAACTTGTCTGTTATCCAAGCAGAACAAAATCCAAACGGACATAGCGACCTTATCAAGGGCTTGTTCGGTCATGGCGAAAAAGTTGCCGATGAAAGAAGAAAATCGGGAGTTTGTCTTTTTGCAACCTTTGCGATTGCCTCTTAATAATCTTTTGTGATTATTTATCCTTGCCGATAATATCGGCGAGGAAATAATAATCAAAAAATAATAAATTAAATTAAAAAAATATGTCAGACAAAAAAAGCAGGAGCGAGTTATCTCATCAAGATAAAAAACTTATCGAGGATATTTTGCTAAAGAGTCCGGAAAAGCTATCAAATCAAGAAAAGGGAATCTTGAGAGCAAGGAGATCATACATAACGGCAGTTGAGGAGGAAGTTTTTGCCGGAGTCTTTGCAGTTGAAAAAGCGGAGGAAATCAAAGAGGAAAAAAGAAAGCCAGGAAGAAGAAAAAAATAAACTTATTTTTTGCTAAAAAGCCCCACTTATTAAGTGAGGCTTGTAGGAGAAAGTAAGGGAAAGTTATTTTAAATTATCGACAAGGGCTATCAAACCATATTGAATTTAAACCTGAATAGGCACTATCAACGGAATAGTTTAAATCATAATAATTACCGTCTAAAGAAAATTCCAAATCTGATGAGATGCTATTTATTTGACTTTCTATATCATACAATTGTTGATCATATAAATTTATGCAATTTTCGGCCTCTTCAAGTTTATCTGAAAATTCATTTTCCGAGTCAGAATATCCATCACGATATCCATCATTATATCCGTTCTCTGAACCATTGCTACGGCCGGTTGTATATATGATTATTGCTATAAATATAATAAATACCCATCCGTATTTTTCCATAGTTTATTTTTTTAACAATAATTGATTGGCGGTTATTACGCCGGATAAAATTGCAAATGTAAATGCCGATTCCCATGCTATTTTTGAAAATTTATCAAAAAATATAAGGGACATTAAAACACCGAATAAAAGAATAAATCCGAAAAAATAAACACCGATTTTTGTCAAAATATAAACTGTTTTTTTCTTGTCGGTGGCGAATAATTGACCAAAATATATAAACAAGAAACCGGACAAAATGTAAAGCGAAGAATAAATCAATTTAGAAGACAGATCGGTATTTTCTCCAACGAAAAGGAGAGGCAAGGAAAGCCCAAATATAGCATAAACAAAAACAAGCAAATTTTTAAATAAATTTTTCATATATAAGAAGTAATAAATTAAGTAATTAAATTATAGCATTATTGCGTAAAATCGCAATATTGTCAATAACCAAATAAAAATATGGCAAGTTTAGGAACAATAGCAAATGCAATAAAGTCAGGCGCGGCCAAAGTTGGATCAAAAATAGGCACAAAGGCTATTCCCGGAGTAGGGACGGCCGTCGGTTTATTGTGGCCGACAGCAATGGCGGATGATAGTGATATTGATATGAACGACTCAAGTATTAGGGAATGGCAAGAGAGTCAAGCCAAAAAAACCGGGTCAAATAATTCATCTCAATATATGACTCCAATCAGTCAGTTTCCGGCGATAAATGACAATAAATCATCAAATAGTTCTTATGGCGGAAGCTCAAGCGGAGGCGGATCGGCTAATAATAACGATAGTAAAATTATATCTCAAATAGGCAAGGGATGGGACGATGCCGGAGATGAGTTAAAAGATGCGGAAAACTGGGTCAATAAATCAAAAAACTATATATCCAATCTAGGAGAAGTTAAAAAACAATATATTAACGCCCTCAATAATTATAAGGGAAAAACCGATTCCGCTATTTCCGGAAACAAAGAATTGATTCAAAAAAACCAAAAGGGAGCGCTTGACGATCTCGCCGGAGATTTGAGACAAAATGTCGATAATACAAACATAATGCTTGGCATCAAAGGCGCCAGTGGCGGAAGCGCAAGCAAAATGGCATCTCGAGCGATTGCAAAGAGCGCCGGAAAACAAAGAGCCGGACTATTGCGAGGATTTGGCGATCAAATAAGCGAGCAAAATCAAAATGCTACAAAGGCCAGCGAAGAATATAACACTCTTTCCGCTCAAGCCGATACATGGGAAGAAGAAGCGCTTAAGCAGGCTTGGGAAGACTACAACGAGCAGAAAAAAGCACTCGATAGACTTAAGAAGAAAAAAGGCGGATGGGAAAAGGAAGATATTGAAGCAAAATCAACTGAAAACTTGCAAGGCTTGATGTCGTCAATTTCTTACATAAAAGATAGCGCCAGCAATTTCAGAGCCGGATTGGAAAACAAAATGAAAGAGTTCGGAGGTAGTGCGGATGCCCTCAATGTGGCCTCAATCGATATAAGCGCACCGGCAGAATTAGACACTCCCGAATTTAACGAGAATATAGATCTCGAAAATCCGGAAAACGCCGAGGATTGGTATGATCCGAATAATAAGGGCAAAAAAAGAATTGTTAAGGGATATGATGTTTTGGGAAATCCTATTTATGAGGATGAGGAAGAATTGATGGCGTAAAAATTAAAAAATAAAAAAAATGTCGCTTGTAGATTTTTTTAGAAAAAAGAAAAAAGCATTGACGGATGGAGCCAAAACCAGCTTGGGCAATCTTGCCGGAGAGGTAAAAAACACCCTCAAGAGAGCGAATCAAGCCCCCGATTGGCTTAAAAAAGCAGATCAGGGCTTAACCAACTTTTCCCAGAAAGCGGAAAATTTTCCAAAATTTAATTTTGCGGAAAAAATAAAAAATCCGGTGGGTCGTTTTGCGGCGGAAATTCCGCAATTTGTAATGAATATTCCATCAAGTACAGTCAGCGGATCACTTAAAGATTATGGAAAAGTAAAAGCGACTCCATCCTATGCGCTTAAAAGAGGAGCCGAGGCGGCCAATATCGGGGTAGATATCGGGTCGATGCTTGGTGGTGGAAAATTAACCAAAGATTTGGCGGTTAAAGGCTTTAAAACATTAACTAAAACCGGAGCTAAAACCGGGATAATGGATGTTGTCAAAACCGGAGCCAAAAGAGGAGCCAAAGAGGGAGCAATTTATGGTGGAGTTTCCGGATCATTGCACGGAGTCCAGCAAGGCGACAATTTGAAAGAACAGTTTAAAAACGCCGGTAAGGGCGGAGTAAGCGGAACAGTAATAGGGGCAACAGGAGGGATGGTATTGGGAGGATTGGGGGCCGGATCAGGAGTGGTGGCAAGAAAAACAAAGGACGGAGTTAAAAAAGAGGCGATGAATATCGCCGATGATATACACCGGTTAAAAAATCCATACAAAAAAAGGATTGTCAATGAAACTAAAGAGGTGCCGAATGGCGCAATAGTGGACGGCCAAAATGTAACAATGAGCGTACCAACCGGCAAAAGATATATTCAAACAATCAAAGATCCTTTTAAACCGCAAAGTATCACCGGAAAAATATTGACTATCAGGCCCGGACTCAATGTCTTGGATGTAAATAGTACCAAACCTAAAATAATATCATCAAAACCGGTTAAAAAATCATCCGGGGTAATGGATTTTGATAAAAAGATAGCTTTAAAAAACAAAAAAGCGCAGGAAACAGTAAATAATCAAAAAATAAACCAAAAATTAAACCTCAATAAAACGGAGGAGGGTTTTGTATCGCCAAAGGATGTAAAAGCGCCGGAAATGAAATTTAAAAATAGTTTGAGCAGAAACAATTATATTGCCAAACAAAAATATCTCGAAAAACAGCCGAAGAGAACAGCCGGAACCGCCGAAAGAAAATCAATTTATAA
The DNA here is from genome assembly GCA_036584565.1 of Candidatus Moraniibacteriota bacterium. Classification (GTDB taxonomy): domain Bacteria; phylum Patescibacteriota; class Minisyncoccia; order Moranbacterales; family UBA9337; genus UBA9337. The sequence continues at coordinate 22,524 of JAZHDF010000076.1, read as the reverse complement.
AACCGAAGATGATGAGCTAAACTCAAATATTAAATTGTATGAGTATGCAATAGAAACAGCAAAAAAGAGGATTGAATTAAAAGAGAAAAGAGGAATAAAAGTCAAAAAATCGGAATTGGAAGGTATTAACACAATGAAAAGAGTAGTCGATAAGTTTAAATCAGAATTGGCAAATAAATCAAAACCAGCCGTCAATGTAGAAAATAAAGCGATAATATCAGAAGTAAAACCAAAAGCGAAGTTTGGCAAATTTACCAATCTTGATTTGTCGGGGAAAAATGAAAATCCTTTTATGTCCGCCACAACAGATCAATTTATGCGAAATAAAGCGGATATTTATGGGATCTCATATTTTACAGTAGATAAAATGAAAGATCTTAATTTTTCTTTAAAAAAATATGGACATAAGGGAGTGGATATTGGAAAAGATTTTAAAGGTATTTATTCTTTGGATAAGGTATTGGATGATCCTATATTATATGAAAAATATCCAACATTAAAAAATATAAATGTTGTTTTTGCAGATTTTCATACTAACGAAAAAAGGGGAATGCGCAAGGGAGATACTATTTTTATCAATTCTAAATTATATGAAAAAGATCCGGAAAAACTAAGAGGAACAATTGTCCACGAGATACAGCATGCCAAACAAGATATAAGAGGCAATTTTAAAGATGAGAGTGATGAAATTATAAGGGATGCAAAAGGAGATTTTATAAAAAAATATGAAAGCCAAAGAGAAGTTGATGCAAGGAGAAAGCAAGCGGAATATGCGGATTTCATAAAATCTCAAAAAACAAATCCATTTATCCAACCAAAAAAGACACCGGAAGCCGAATTTGAAAATTTATCACAAAAAGCCGAAAAATTACATAAAGATTTTTGGAAAAAAAATCCGACACAACAAGCAACACAAGAAAATAATACCGAAACATCATTTTTAACTCCGAATGAGCAAAGCAGATTACAAGAGTTAGCAAGTATTATTCAAAATAAAAATGATAAATTGAGAGGGATAAATTCTCAAGACGATTTAAGGGAAATAGTCCAATTAAAGAGATATCTAAGAAAAAATGGTGTAGATGTCGATTTAAATTCAAGTAAAAATGACTTATTGAAATTAAAGAGTGATATAGAGGCTAATAAAACCACAGGAAATCCCTTTTTAGACCCTAAAAAAGCTAAAAACTCCGGTATGCCTCCGGTTAAAGAGGTATCTCCGGTTATCGAGCCAACGCCGACAATAAAGCCGAAAGTAGAAGAAAATCCGATCGAAAAATTGTCAGAATATCAAAAGTATAAAAAGGAAACGATTGACACTTTCTTAAAAAGCGAGGAGGGCTATAAAAAAATAGCGGAAATGGAAGTTAAAGCGGAAATGCAAGATCCAATCAATAAAGATATATTGAGCGGAATAAGAAACAATCCTATTTATCGCAAGGAAAGGCAGATATATGATGATATGGGCGAGGGATTTTTACTTGAAAAAGACGGACGGTTTATAGTAGCGGATGCCAAAAAATCAAGAGAATACGAGGGGCAAGGATGGAAAAGAAAAATTGAGATTGACTCTTTGGCCAGCGCGTCAGGTTTTGATCGTGGGGAAGACTATTTAAATCACATAATACAAGCCGGAGAAAATAATCAAATATTGATATCTCCGAGAAGTATCGCACGCAAGGAATTGTTGAAAGATCCGGCATATCTCGAACTTGAGAGGGAAATAGAGAGGCTTAAACCTTTGGCGGTAAAAATGAAAGCGGAAATGCCGGCGGAGCCGAAAGTGTCGAGAGTGGAGGATGTGCCGTTTATCGGTGATGAGTTTAGTAAAAACCCTTTTATCCCGGAGGGCGGATTTAACCAATACCAACAAAGGGCTTATCAAGCTAAAGGGGACAGAATTAAAAAAATCGGGGAAGTACTTAATCGAGGCAATGAATTGTTGAGGATCGGTTATAGAAAAAATGAAATAAATAAAAAGGGAATCGATGAGATAAAAAGGATTGAAAAATTGAGCAAACTCGGTTATCCGAAAGCGGAGATCGATAAAATGGACTTTGAGCGGATGGATTTAATTATCAATAAGGAAGTACCATGGACAAGCCTCAAGGACTATTATGAGCGCAAAAACGCACTCAATACTAACTTTTTGAGGGACATAGATCCACAAAATCTCAAAGACATAAACCCTTTAATGACCGGATGGAGAGATGCAACTCGTAATTTTGAGGTGGTTTTTGGCAAAGATTATCCGAAAATAAAGGAAAGATTACTTGATCCTTTTGACAATGCAAAGGGGCGATATATCGATGAGCAAAAAACTCTTTTAGATGATTTAAACAAAAACATTGTTCAAAGATTCGGAATAACCAAGGGGAGCAAAGCGGATAAAGCGATTGTTGATTTTGGCGAGGGAAAAATAGGACTGGAGGAATTAAAACTTAAATTTCCGAAAGATTGGAAAAATATCGTAGAGGCGGACAAATGGTTTAGGACTCAATACTCAAAATTATTGGGCGATTTAAACATGACTAGGGAGGCATTTTTTCCAACGCATCCGCTATATCCGGAAAGTACAAAAATAATCCCGGAGCGAAAGGATTATTATCGACACGGACAAAATATGGAGGGTTTTGAGGGCTTGATGAATATGTTTGAAAATTCATCAAATATTGATCCGTCTTTGGCTTTATCTTCTGAATTTACGAAACCAAAAACAAAATGGTTATCTTTTGGCCAAAGAAGAGAGGGAAACGCCAATGATCTCGGAGCGGTAGAGGGATATTTGGATTATTTGAGAAAATACGCTTACGCCAAAAATATTGATCCATATATCCAAAAATTCAGGGGTGTCGATACCGAAGCAAAAAAAGAATTGGGAAACGGCGCTTATATGCATGAAACAATCGGATTAGCGGAGGAATTATCAAAGAAAATGGATCCGATTCAAAAAATAGTCGAAACCGGAGATATTAACAAAATCAAGGAAATTTTAACAGCCAGTAAAGTGAGTGAGAGTCAGGCGGACTGGATGGCTAAAGAATTATTGAAATTAGATGATTATCAAGAAGTTAAAAAATTTATTCAAAATAAAACCGCTAAAAATAAGCAGAATATTTTGGAAAATATGGGGTTTAAGGCAAGCGCGGATGTGTCGGAAAATAAACTTAATAACTTTTTGAAGTTTGTCGATGAATATGCAAATGATCTTGCCGGAAAAACAAAGTCGGCGGATAGGTGGCTACAAAATAGAGTTGGAAGAAAAATTTTGAGTGTTGCCGATTTTGCCAATAAAAGGTTTAAAGCAAATGCCGTTTTGGGTAACTTATCAAGTTCTTTGGCGCAGTTTTTCAATCTTCCGCAGGGAGTAACAAGCGCCGGAGCGAGAAATTCAATCAAGGGAGTTGGAATGACTTTGGCGGATGTTTTCAACAAAAAAAGCCCGATAAACAAATCAACTTTTATCAAGGAAAGGTATTTTAGGGGATATGATGATTTTGACGAGGGATTATTGGCTAATACGAGAAATATGGCATCTTGGATTACCGGAATAGGCGATAAAATAGGAACAAAATTTATTTGGAACGCTCATTATAACAAGGCTTTAAATGAGGGAATCGACAATCCGATAAAATATGCGGATGATTGGACAAGAAAAATGGTTGCCGGGAGAGGGATCGGAGAGGTACCGCTTGACCAAAAAGCAAAAATTATTCAAATGACGATGCCTTTTCAATTGGAAGTGGCCAATATGTGGTATGCGCTCAAGGATATCGCCGGAGACAATCCGCAAAAATTAACCCTAGCCAAAAAAATGATGGAATTTACAGTGGCTAGTTTTGTGATGAATAGAATAGTCAAAGAAGTCAGAGGATCGGATGTTTCTTTTGATCCTTTTAATGCGATGATTGAGGCTATGAACGAATACAAAGAGGAGGAGGATAAAACCACCGGAGCAATCAAAGTCGGGGGCAGAATGGTTGGAGAGGTTGTTTCCAATGTTCCCGGAGGGCAGAGTTTGGCGGCGATATATCCGGAATATGGTTGGAAAATTGGGGCCAAAGATGAGGCCACCGGAGAAAGAAAAAAAATTCCGAGAAAAGAGCTTTTTGGCGAGGGAGATCCGACAAGATTCGGTACCGGAGGATTGCCGATGTTTTCAGCTTTTAAAAATCCGCAGAATATTTTGACAACTTTGGGGACTCCGTTTGGTGGAAAACAAATTGAAAAAACAATCAGCGGAGCAAAGACTCTCAAGGACGGATATGCCGAAAGCGGATCCGGTCAAATAATGACTCCGGTTGATAGAGATATTACAAATATTATGCAAGGTTTGATGTTTGGTAAAAATGCGATGGGAGAAGTAAGGGATTATTACAATAACGAACAAAAGCCATTGAGCGACTTGCAAGGGGAAAAATTTAAGATGATGGGAAATGATAGAGATTATTTTAACTCAATCAAGACGGACAGAGAGGCAAACAAAGAAAAGGAAGATTTAAGAAAAAATAAAAATGTCGCTAAAGGAGGGCGGATTGATGATGATATCTATCAATTATCCAACGGAAAATATTATGTAAAGTCTCTTGATAAAGATTTTCCAACACAAGAAAAAGCGCAAAAAGAATTGATCAAAGATGAGTTTAAAAACTCGGATCAAAACTTTGTTGATCTTGGTGATACAGTCTTGAGAAAATCGGAAGATGGAACAGTTAGTGAGATAAGCAAAAATAAATTTAATTCGATGCCTTACACGGCACAATTAAGTTTGTTTAAAAAAAGCAAGGATATCAATAATTGGTTGGGTGTAGCGGAAAAGCAGATCGAGGCGCTTAATAATTCATTATCGGATCCTAATATTGACGAACTCGAAAAAGTCGAGATTCAAGGCAAGATGGAAACTCTTTTATCGGAATACCAAAAATATCAAGGTTACGGAGGATTTACCAAACCGAAAGTAGCGAAAGCGCTAGAGGATAAATTTAAATATCCGTTGATCAATAAGGATTTTATGAAAATTAAGGACAGATTGAGCAGACTAAACTTTAAGCGACAAGTCGGAGGACAGAGAACATTTTTTATCCCGAAAAAAAGAATAACCAAAGTAAGCCGGAGAAAATAATAAATTAAATTAAAAAAATATGTTGATAGAGAATTTGATTAAAACAATTCATAGACAATTTTCAAAAGATGTAACTTATCCCGAAAAAAGCAGTGAGGAATTACTTGTTATAGTTGATCACATAAACGATGCAATAGAGGAATACGAAAATTGCGTAAGAGAGGGTTATTTTTGGCCGGAACTAAAAACAGTTGAAACTGATTTTGTCTTTGGCGGAACCGGGGAGGATAATTTGCCGAGTGATTTTTTGTCTTTTATGGGGAGGTTTAGTCGAGAATTGGGATCTTGTCGGCCCACGATTGAAATCGGCGGTGCAATATACGAAGAAGTCGGAGCCAATGAGGGGATAACCAGAAAACAACAAGGGGACAACACAAGTTTTGTTTTTTGGGTGGAGGGCGGAAAAGTGATGACTTTGCCGGGGGCCAATGCAACGATGGATCTTCCTTATATCAAAAAACATACCCGATACAGCACCGGAGAGGAAACAGCGGAGCCGGAAATGGCCAATCCGATGTTTATCAAGGATTATGCCTTGGCAAAATTATTTTTGGATAATGAAGATGATGTGCTTTATCAATCGTATATGACACAAGCCGGAGAAAGATTAAAACAAATGAAATACAAGAGTTTAAATAACTAAAAAATTATGAAAATAATAAGAACAGTCAGAAGAGGAAAGCAACCATGGAAAATAGTCGTTGATACTTTTAAGGGGTTAGCCTCTTTGCTTGATGATGTCATTTTGGGGAGCAAGTTTGCAAAGGAGGCCCTAAACTTGATTTTGGTGCAAGATGGACGATGGAAAACAAGATGGGGGACGGCTTATTATGGCAGTCAATTGCCTTGCGATTTTGTAGATTGTGGGGTTTATATTACAGCCGGGAAAGTCGAGGAAAAGATTGCAATCGGAACGGATGGAAAGGCGTATAAAAGTGTCGATCAAGGGTCTTGGACGGAAATCACCGGAGCAACTTTTGACATAACGGCGACAAAATACAGTTTTGAGCAGTCAGTCAATAAATTGTATATTTGCAACGGCAAAGACAGATTGACGAGATATGACGGAACTAATTTATTGAGATATACGCAATTAACGGCACCAACCGGCCCGGCTTTAGCACGGAATGTTTTGACTGCTGGCGCTTATAATAATTATTACAAAGTAACGGCGCTTAACGAGGTAGGAGAAACACAGGGGAGCGCGGAGGTGGGATTAACAACTAATAAACCGAGGAATCAATGGTTACCCGGCTCAAATGAATATTTAACTTTGACATGGGTGGCAGTCAGCGGAGCGACAAGATACCAGATATATTATGCAGACGAGACAGGCAAAGAATTGTTGCTTGCGGAAACTTCCACGACTGGGACGAGTTTTAAAGATGACGGATCCACAGTACAAAATCCTTATTATTCTTGCCCGGAGGGAAACACCACCGGCGCGCCTATTTTTAAGATGGTAGCGGACAGCGGATCGAGATTATGGGGGATAACCGATGAAATGATTTATTGGAGCGGGGTAGGGACTTACATGGGGGTTTTTTCGGAGTTTTACGGCGGAGGTTATCAGCCACTTATCGAGGGAACGGGGGAACAATTGGAATGGATCGGACATTTTCGCAGTGGAAAAGGGGACAGCGTGGCAACAGTTTTGACGAGAAATAAAGCCGGAATTGGTGGGATTTGGCAAGTGCCGCTTGAAATAACCAGTATTGGCGATATGACTATTGTAATACCGGTACCGACAAGACTTCCCGGGCCGATAGGAACAGTGGCCATGCTTGGCGTAGTGGATGCCAATGACTCTTTGTATATCCCAAACAGTAGGGGAATTTTTTCGCTCAATAATAAAGCCAATGTAACCAATATATTATCCACCGGAGAATTATCGGGAAACATACGACCATCTTTTAGAAATTTGCAAGATATCGAGAATATCGCCGGGATTTGGTATGATTCAAAAATTTTATTTACCGCATCAGAGGGAGGAAATGGAAATGATATTATTTTCGGACTAGATACGGAGCAAAACGAATGGTTTTATAAATGGACTGTTGGTTTTAAAAAATTCTTGGAAATAACCGAAAGCACCGGAAAAACAAAACTTCTCGGAATACCGAACAATGGGGATAAATTGATTGAAATATCGGCCAATATCAAAGGAGATCTCGGACAGCCTTTTCATCAATCTTGGTTAAGCGGATTGATTCCGGTTTCGGAAGATTCGGGAGTTTTTGCTAATGTACAAGAGGCGCTTGTCGAATTGGGACGACCGACCGGAACGATATATTTTGAGGTTTTGGGGCTTGATGAGAAAAAAGGTTTTGTATCTCTCGGCTCAAGAAAAATAACCGATTCAGTCTCAAATATTGATTTTACCAATGGTCTATGGGGGGAATATATGTTTGGAGAAGATGATCAAACGCCAAAAACATATTCTCAAGCATCAGTGCCAAAGGCTCAAAGAATAAATAAAAAAATGAGGGCAATTCAATTCCATATTTATTCAGGCACGGCGGAAACGGATTTCACAATATTAAAAGTTCAAGCCAAAGGACTAATCAAAAAACTTAAAACACCATCTAAATTTTTTAAATAATTAAAATAATATAAAAAAATATGAATGTAACAGATAAATTTATCAAGGGAGCGAGAAAACTAGCCGGAACGATTGATTCATCCGGTATTATCAATGGAACAGTTGATAATTTTGGGTTATCAAGCGCATCCGGATTGCCGACCGATACGCCGGTTGAAATAACAGTTGACCGAGTGGACAGCAACGGCAATTTAACGCCGGACAAAGAGGAGGTTATCAAAGGAATAGTGGACAGCAACAGAATAATAAATGCAGTACGAGGCGTAGAGGGAACGGCACAATCCCATCAGCCGGGGGCGGTTTTTGAGGTGCGATTGACTTCTCATCAATGGGGGGAAATGGTGGACGGTATTCAAGTAGAACACAATCCGGACGGAACGCATAAAAATGGAATGACAGTTGAAGAACCGGAAATTATAAATTGGGACGGTTGGAGTAAATTCCCAAAAAATAGCGGAGTTGATTTGGTCTTTAGCGCCACAGATTTAAACACGATATCAGTTGCAGGATATGATTTAACGGGCGTAATACAAAGAGGGGATAAGTTAAAATTAACCAACGATGGAACAGTTAAATATTATTATGTCTCGACCGCACCCGTTTTTTCGACCGATACGACTTTTGATGTTGCTGGCGAGGTTGATTTGGTAGCAGGGGCAATTACGCTTCCGTTTTTTTCGAAAATAGATAATCCGCAAGGGTTTAAAAAAGCGGAAAATTATTATAGAGCAGGAGTTATAGGAGGGACACAAACAATAGCTGACAACACCCAAACCAAAATAGCTTTTAATGCAATTTATTATGACCCAAACTCCAATTTTAATACTTCTTTAAATCGATATGTCGCACCGATATCAGGCTATTATAGAGTTGTATTATCTTTTGTGTGTTATGACGCAGAGGCTAAACTTGCGATGGTTGTTGGTTATGTTAGAAAAAATAATGTGGCACAAATACAGAGAGGCTCACTCCCTCATACTGGCAATGCGATGTCAATTTTTTCGGTTATTTGCGATTTGACCATTGTTTTATCTAAAGGAGATTATATCGAGGGGTTTGTTTTGGGAGATACAACAGACGGAGGAACTTTTACGGTAACAGATACGCCACGAATGGAAGTTACTCTTCTTAACATTTAAATAATAATATTAAAAATAAAAAAATGGAAAATTGTATTACAATACTTTGGCTTAAAAATTGGCTTTATGTGCCGGCCTTTTTGATCGCCGTGGGGTTTCCAAACCAAACGGCTTGGAGCATAACCGCATTGACCATTTTGATGATCGTGGATGTTATCACCGGAATATTCGCATCCGTCAAAATTGACGGAGCAAAATCAATCACAAGCCGAAAAATGACCGCCGGAGTCGTCGCTAAAGCGATGATCTTGCTTATCCCTTTTCTTTTTGCCGTGGTTGGTAAAGGGATCGGACTCAATATGGATATATACAGCCGGGGTTTTCTCTCAATGCTTATATTGGCGGAGTTTTATTCGGTGGCCGGAAATATCAATTCTTTTAGGACTGGGAAAAGATTGCCGGAAATTGATGTGGTTAGCTCAATTTTGGCTAAAATTAGAAAAACTATATTAAACATTTTAGAAAGAACAAAAATCGATTAACTATTAACCACTAAATATATTAGTAAAAAAACTTTGGAACAATTATTAGCGCTTATATTTATAGTTTGCACGATGGGATCAATCATGTTTTTTGGTGTTTTGTATTTACTCAAAAAATCAAGCAATCCCGACACAAAATATCCGGAAATAAAAAAGATTGAAAAGCAATATAATTATTATAATAAAAAATAAATGAGTGAAAAATATTATAGATACGGCCATATTGAGGGGATAATGGTTAAGGTTGGCCAAAAAGTAAAAAGAGGTCAGCAAATTGCTAAAAATGGGACCGGAAATGGTCAATGGTATGCGCATTGTCATTTTGATATTTTTAAAATCAAGCCGGGAGTCTATACGGAATATTGCATAGGGAAAAGTAAAAATTGGGTAAGTGATCATTATTCGGATCCACGAGGATTGGAAAAAATAGTAATGCCGACATTTGATCATCTCGGTTTGGGTTGGTTGGAATATTGGGATTATGCTACACAAAGCAAAAAAACCACCGGAGCAAAAAGCCCATGTTATCATCCCGGACTTGACCTCAATGGCAAAGGGAGCGGAAATGCGGATCTTAATGATCCAATATATTCGGCTTGTGATGGTGAAGTGGTTTATATTTATAACGGAACCGGAAAAAATTCAGGCTGGGGAAAATTGATCGTAATTAAGGAAATCGAGGAAATCAAAAAAGAAGAAGTAAAAAAACCGGAAGAAAAAAAGGAGGAAATCAAGGAACCGGAGAAAAAGGAAGAAGTCGCGCCGATTATTGAAGAAGTCAAACAGGAACCGAAAGAGGAAAAAATAACGGATGATGTTGAATTGATAAATAATTGTCAGGCGATAGCGGTGGATCTTAAATTTTTAATTGATCGATTTTTAGCTTTATTTAATAAATTTTTTAATAAAAAATAGTATGAAAAAATGGTATCAAAGCTGGACAGTGTGGTTTAATGTAGCAATGTTAGCGGTGGCTACGATTAACGAATTGGCGCAAATTGTACCAATATCGGCGGAGTTTTTGTCAATTGTGGCGGTTATTGGAAACTTATTATTGAGAATCAAGACAACTCAAGAGATTTATTTTAAATAAAACTTATCCACAGTTAAATTTGACTTAAAATCAGATAGAGTCTATTATCCAATGTTATTAGTTTTTAAAAAATTTCATCTTTTAGCTTGTGTTCTTAAATGAACCGTCTCATAGGAGATGCTTGCCGGACAAGTTCTGGTTTTTGAATTTGTGTGTTATAATTAAATTACAAAACAATTCTTTAAATTGTTTTGCAACGATTGAACCGCTCATTGAAACCTTGTGCCGGCAAGCCAAGGGATTAGGTGAGTGGTTTTGTTCGTATGGGAAAAAATATCAAATTATATCTTGAATGGAAAGCGACATATACAAGGCGCGCTTATCAAAATTATGGGAATTGGCTTTTAAAGTTTGAAAAATTTTCCGGTAAGAAAATTGATGATGCCGGAGTGGGGGATATAGTCGGATTTAAAAACTGGCTTGAGGATAACAACTATCAACCGAAGTCGATTGAATTATCAATGACTATTTTAAAAAATTATTTCAAGTTTTGGCGATTGCAGGGAAAAAAATGTTTATCACCGGAATTGATCCGAATTAAAAAAACGATAGCAAACTCTTATCAGCCGATAAATTTTGAGGAATATTGTTTGTTGATGGCTGGAATTACAATTGATGATTTTTGGGACTTTCAAAAATTGATAATCGTCAGATTATTATTTGAGACAGGAATAAGAGTCTCCGAATTGTGCGACATTAACATTTCAGATATTGATCCGTTAAGGATGAGCGCGACAATCAGAACCAAGAAAACTATAAGGATGAGGACTATTTTTTGGAGCGTGGAAACTCATGTTATGTTAAGAGAATTTTTAATTCAAAGACAAAAAATTAACTCCACCCCATCACTTTTTATTGGTCGAAAGGGGAGAGGTAAGCCAACAATAAGATTAACTACTCGAAGTGTCCAAAGAATTATTAAAGATCTATGTCAAAAAGCCGGAATCGAAAAAAAGATAACTCCGCATAGCTTCCGACATGGTAAAGCGCACCGGATTTTGGATCTAGAGGGAAATCCTAAAGATGTACAGGCGATTTTGGGCCATTGTGATCCGAGTTCGTCATTTACTTATATGCAGTGGAACGATAAGGAATTTGAGAAAAGAGCAAAATTATTTTTAAAATAGTTTGCAAAGTTTTGCAAAGTGGCCCGGCTATTATTGCAATAAGGCTTTTTTTGTGTTATAGATAGGGTATGGACTACAATCAAAAAATTAAAAAACTGGAAAAAGAATTGAACGATATTAAGATTGAAAGAAATCGGGAAATATTGGAAATGAGAGAAAAAGGAAAAACCCTCAATGAAATAGGGATATTTTTTGGTTTAACAAGGGAGGCGGTCAGATTGATTATACTGAATAATTCAAGGGTCTTGACAAAGAGTAAAAAATAATATATACTTGAGTTAGAACATTGAAATTTATCAAAAAAATATAAATTAGCAATTGTTTCTTGTATTTTGTATTCATCGGGTCAAAAAACGGCTTCAAAAATTGAGCTAAAAACAGAAAAAACAACAAAACAAGCATAGATGTACCGAAAAGGATTAAACCTAGCTTAAAACTTAATTTTGAAAGCCTGAGAATGTCGTAAAATATAGATTGTGCGACATATAAAATATAAAGAATAAACCGCTTATCTTTTCAGATAAGCGGTCTGTCGGCATGTGGAATAATTATCACCACCTCTTCGCCTCCTAGAGTAAAGATCTTGCCGGTCTTATCTTTTATGATTAGACCCCTTTTTTCCATATCAATAATTTCCCCAAAAAGACCAAAAGAATATTCCGAGTCCTCACCAATAAGTTCTCGAACGGTTATTTTTTTGCCCAATAAATAAGATATATCTCCCGAATTTAGAAGCGTTTCCACCTTTTCCGAATAAGCGTCCAAAAAATATTTTTTCAGAGGACAAATTTTACCGTCGGGAAATGAGTGCGGTTTGGAGAAAACTACATTTCCGGAGCAAATACCGATTGATACGGTGCAGACCTCATCGCAATATTTCACCTTTCTCGGGCATTCGAAAATAAAGGGGCACCGCAGTATTTTTGAAAAAAAGACCCCGTTTTCCAATGATTCTTTTAAAAAATAATTATTTTCTTCAATCCATGAATCATTATTTGGGTCTATCTGCAGATAAAGATTGTCGCAATTCGGACAAAATAACTTTAACTGATTTTTATCAGGGAAATAGTATAAATTACCCCGGCAAATATAACAGGAAATATTCTCCTTATATTTTTCCAGGTCCATCGCAAACCTCCTTTTTTGAAAAAAATTATCGAATTAAGCGAGTCCCCTCGCCTATTGATCTCAAATCTTCTTCATTGTAAAGATTTATTAGAATAAAGTTTTTTTGTTGCGCACCTTCTTTTATGGCCAAAATTACTCCGCTAAACTTTTCTCCGTTTTTTACCGAGGCGTTTATTTTTGGCCTAAACGTTAAGTGAACCAGCTTTCCGATAGGATCTTCCAGTTCTATTATCCTTTTTATTTTTATTCCCATAGCGCTCTTCCCCATTTAAATTATTTATTCGCTTAAAAGAACTTGTTGACATAGTAAAAGCCTATCAAAAAAAACCAGGATTGTCCATAATTTATAATCCGGACATAAAGATAGGTTTATTTTTTTCTGTAATTTTCAATCGCTTTTCTAATCGCATCCGCCGCCAAATTGCTGCAATGCATTTTAACCGCCGGAAGACCGCCCAATTCATCAGCCACTTTTTGATTGGTTATTTTATAAGCTTCATTCAGGGTTTTTCCCTTGACCATTTCGGTAGCCATCGAACTGGTGGCGATCGCCGCTCCACAGCCCAGAGTTTGAAATTTAACATTCTTGATTATTTCTTCTCCCTCCTTATTTTTATCCACCTTCAGATAAATTTTCATAATATCTCCGCACTTGGGATTACCTACAATAGACTCTCCATCAGGCTCGGGAATTTCTCCCAAATTACGCGGTTTTATAAAATAATCTAAAACTTTTTTTGAATATTGCATGTTTTTCTCTACGAAGTACGAATTTTTAAAAAATACGAACCCATAAGAAATTAATAGTTGTGACTATGTTTATCTTTTTATTTTATACTTTTTTCTAAAATAGTACTTATTTTAATTTTTTCATAATAATATTTTTTATAAATTTGTAAAATTCGTACTTCGCAGAGATTTACTTAAATTCACTTAAGATATTGCCGGAAATATTCCTTAATTTTTCCAACGCTTCTTTTATCTTTTTCACCGTAAAATCAATTTCTTCTCGGGTGGTATGTTTACCAATAGTAAGACGTAGGCTACCGTGGGCTTGTTCATGTTTCAGTCCCAATGCCAAGAGGACATGGGAGGGCTCCAGCGAGCCGGAGGAGCAAGCCGAACCGGTGGATGCGCAGATGCCGTCCATATCCAAAAGCATTAATAAACTTTCTCCTTCGACATTATCAAAACGGAAGTTGGTGTTATTGGGGGATCTTTTTTGGGGATGTCCGTTTAGATAAGAATTCGGAACTTTGGTTAAAACTTCTTGAATTAAATAATCTCTTAGTTTTTCAATTTTTCCAGTATCTTGATTTTTTATTTTCTTTATCGCCTCTCCCAAGCCGACGATAGCCGGCACATTGTGCGTTCCGGCGCGCAAGCCGAATTCCTGAGCTCCGCCGGTTTGAATTCTTTTTATCGGCGTACCTCTTTTGATATACAAGACTCCCACTCCTTTGGGGCCGTAAAACTTATGCCCCGAAAAAGAAAGCAAATCCGCTCCGAGTTTTTTGACATCGCAATCGAAATAATTGACCGCCTGAACGGCATCGGTATGAAAAATTATTTTATTTTTTCTTGTTTGATTTAAGTCTTTGATAAAGTTTCCAATCTCCTCTATTGGCTGGACGGTACCGATTTCATTATTGACATACATTGTTGAAACCAAGAGAGTGTTTTCTCGGATGTTCTTTTTTAAATCTTCTAAATCAACTAAACCGTCTTTGTTAACTTGCAAAAAAGTAGCCTCGATTAGTCCGGATTTTTCTAATTCCTCAACTGTTTCCAGGACACAGTGATGCTCGATGCTGGAGGCCAAAAAATGAGGCGTAGGAGCGTTTTTTCCATTTTGAGCGTAATAATGGCTCAAAACGCCTCGAAGGGCTAAATTATTGCTTTCTGTAGCTCCAGAGGTAAAAATAACTTCGCTTTGGTCGGAATTGAGGAAATCGGATACGTTTTTGCGGACTTCAGAGACGGCTTTTTCGGCTGATTGCCCCAAAGAATGGACCGAGCTCGGATTGCCGAATTCATCTTCGAAGAAAGGTTTCATTTTTTCAAAAACCTCAGAATCCAAAGGCGTAGTGGCGGCATAATCAAAATATATTTTTTTCGGCATAATATTTTAGTTTAATCGGTTATTTAATTAAATCGCTTAATTTGATATTATCCAAGGTTTTCTTAATTTCTCGGCTTAATTTAATCCAAACTCTCTTGGCGGTGCAAGTGGAATTTTTACAAGCCGGGCTATTACACTTAGAGGGTTCTATTTTCCCCTCCAGTGTTTCAATTATTTCTCCCACTTTTATTTCTTGAGGATCTCGGGCCAAGGTGTATCCCCCGCTCTTACCTTTTTGACTCAGGACTATTCCGTCTCGACGCAAAGAATTAAAAATTTGCTCCAAATATTTGGCGGAAATTTTTTCTTCCAAAGATATTTCATTGATGCTGCGCAAATAAGGGTAATTTTTGGCCAGATAAACGGTAGCGCGCAAGCCGTATTCGGCTTTGGTGGAAAACTTCATATTATTTAAATCATACTATTTTAGTATGCTTTAAATATAGCTGAATCTTTTATTTTTGTCAAATTGCAAAAAATAAGAGCCGAAACTTCTTTTGAAGTTCCGGCCCTAAAAAAGCTCCTCAAACTTTTCCTTCGAGAATTTCAAGCAATTTTCTTTCACCTCGGCCCTTGGCGATTCGGTAAAAAATCTGGGTTCTGTTTTTGGGACAAGGAATATAAGAACCCCGGACATTTTTTGCGCAATTTCGACAGAAAGCCAGGGAATTGCTCTGACTGAGGTCGATTTTTTCGATGAGGCCTTTTTCTACCAGTGGGTGGAAATAAGTGTGAATATTTTCATAATAATGATCCCCCAAAATCGGATAAATTTCTTCGCTCAAAAATCCGAATAGGATGGCCTCCTCGATTTTGTCTCGGATAAAAAACTTAGAGACATATTTTCCACAGGGAGCCAAACTCAGCAAGAGAAAAAAGGCTCTCCTTTTGTTTTTCTTGAAGAGATTTTTTTCTAAAATAAATCCGACTATTCCCACCAGTGTTGGGTTTTCTTTTTTATCTTTAGCCTTCTTCGGATTTTTTTTCATCTTTCAAGCCTCCGGAATATTTTTTCTTTATTTTTTCAAATTCCTCTCGCCCGCTTTTGGTCAAAGCAAAAACCGATTTGGTTTTCCTGGGTCCTTTATTGATAATTTCACCCACCACCTTTTTGGAGAATTCTTCACGTTCGGTCGGATCAAAAGGCGGCTCTCTTTTTGAGATGAAGCCTTTTCCGACCAAATTTGTTACGTAAGAAGTCATAAGAGTCCTTTCCGGCTGGAATTTTTTGTCATAAGTATTATAATTTGGCAAAATGTTTTTGCACAGATAATCCAGAGAACCGAATTTCTCCTCGGGAATCCCGGCCAAAAAAACAATGACTTCTTCTTTCCTTTCCATTGGAAAGACTCTGCTCATCTCAAGCGCATCGACCAAAGAAAACATCTTTTTTGCTCCTTATGGTTGTTTTTTGGTTTTCAAAGAATCAAAATGAATTATAATTCTTTTTTGAATTTATGCAATAGTTAAAGGAGAGTTATTCGCGATTTCCGGCCAATTGACCGCAAGCGCCCTCGATATCTTCGCCCAGACTTTTGCGGATAGTGCAAGAAACCCGTTCTTTTTCCAAGAGGAATTTGAAATGACGCGTGGTTTCCCGAGAAGAAGCGCTCAAACCGAAATCCACCGCATTGTAGCGGATAAGGTTGATATGTAGAAGTTTTTGATTACCCACGCGACGCAAAAATTTGACCAGATTGCGAGCGTCTTCGGGAGTATCGTTGATATTTTTTAGCAAGATATATTCGATAAAGATTTTGCGCTTGTTTTTTGTCAGATATTTTTTTAAGACCTCGCTGAGCTTGCCCAAGTTGTATTGGCGATTTATTTTCATAAAATGACTCCGTTTGATATCGTCGGCAAAATGCAAGGAAAGAGCCAGATTGGCTTGCGGAAATTCGGAAGAAAATTTTTCCATTTTATCCGGAATTCCGGCGGTGGAAACCGAGATGCCTCGATTCTTGAATCCGAATAAGTTCTTGTCAGTCAATTCTTGGATGCTCTTTTTGACGTTTTCCCAGTTTAAAAAAGGCTCTCCCATTCCCATATAAACCACATTGTCAAATTTGCCCTTTATTTTATTTTTCTTCATATATTGTCGCCAGAATAAGACTTGCCCGGTTATTTCTTCCGCCGTCAAATCCCTCTTAAAACCTCCTCGGCCGGTGGCGCAGAAAAGACAACCCAAGGAGCAACCGACTTGGGAGGAAATGCAGGCTGACCAAGTTCCCGGCTTGGGGGAAATCAAGACAGTTTCAATCATTCTTTTGTCTGCCAAAATTAAAAGAGCTTTTATCGCTCTTTTGTCTTCTGAAACGAGAACTTTCGGAACCTCGAAGGGTAATATTTTGAGTTCATCGTTAAGATAAATTCTCAAATCAAGCGGTAAGTTGGTTATATCCAAAAAGGAAGGCGCCGCCTCGTCAAAAACAGCCCTAATTATTTGTTTCTTGCGATAATCGGGAGTATTTTTCTTTTGCAGAATTTCTTCCAATTTTGTGATATTCATATCATTACATCTTACGCGAATCATAGGCCCAATGCAAGAGAGCTTGGCGTTGTCGAGGGCGACAACTTAAATCGCCGGGATGACAATTTCTTTTTAGGGCTCCGATATGTCTGGCGATGGCTTTCCATCTTTTGATCTGGCGGTAATCTTCGGCGGGAATGCGTCTGCCCAGATAATAACGACAATACCATTGAAACCAGCCTCGCGGATCATCTTTGTAGATCCAACCTTTTTTTCTCCAAACCGAAAGAGGCTGAGAGGCGTTTACTCCGAAATAATTTAACTCCGGATCATGTTTTTTGCTGCACAATTTGGCTTTTTTAAACCATTCCGGCGGAAATTCTTTTTGGCAATCGGTCATGTATTTGCCACCAAAAATCCCCAATGCCAACATTTGCCGAGGGGTCAATTCGGTCTTAAAATCGGGATGAAAATTTTTACCCGTCGGTTCGACCAATTCATAACGATAACCTTTCTGCATTTTGTCGTTGACGGTGATTATTTTTTTCATAAACTGATTTTATTTGATTTTATGATAATTTATAAACCTATTTTTTTCAAGCTTTTCGGATTTGTCGAAAAGACAAAAGTGGTGTAAGATTAAATTGAAAAAGCTTTCAGAACGGATGAACGTAAAATTGAAACCCACCTGGAAAACAGGGAAAAATTTATTTTTCCGACAATATTTTTCAAGGGATTCAGTCGTTCCTGTCCTGCATTGAGAGCTTTTTTGTTAAATTCAAAAGGACACCGGAAAGTTTCCCAGTGCCCAAGTTTTTCAAAGACAAAATATTTTTTCATGAACCTCTTTTCTTCAATCTTTCCAATTCTTTAAAGTTCCGAAGACCCACTTGCTTTAGGGTAAAAATTCCCGAGGTGAATTCGGCGATTAAATTGTTTACCTCGGTTATAGCTCTTACCCCGGTTATTTTACCTTGCTTAATCTGATTTATCGTAATTTTCGGATCGGTGTGCAGACTCATTGCGATTCTCCTTTTTTCTTATTTTTTATCGGAAGAACTTATTTATATCTTAGTTTTTATTTTTTTAAAAATCAAGCTTTTGTCTTATCAGTCAAAAATATGCGCATATCTTATTCGGCTCTCAACGCCTATCAAAATTGTCCCCTAAAATATAAATTTCAATATATCGATAGAATAAAAACTCCCAAATCCAAGGAGGCGGTTTTTGGAACTTTGGTTCACTCCACCTTGAATTTTATCCATACTCCGGGCATCCTCTCCCCTTCCATGGAGCAGGCCTTGGATCATTTTTCCAAAAACTGGAACAGCGATGTCTGGGAAAACGAATTAGAAGAACGCGCCGCTTTTTCTCAAGGAGTGGAGATCATCCGTCGTTATTACAATGATAATGATATTGCTCGAGTTAATATTGTCGCTTTGGAAAGCTCTTTTCAGATAAAACTTGGTGATCATACGGTCAGTGGGATAATTGATAGGATCGATCGCACCGAAGACGGTTATGAAATAATCGATTATAAAACCGCCCGAAAAATGCCTTCGCAAGAAAAAGTCGATAACGACATTCAGTTGACCATTTATTTGCAAGCTTTCTTGAATCGTTATCCGGAAGAAAGAAAAAATTTGGATAAAATTAAAGTGAGTTTGTACTTTGTCAAACACGGAGCCAAATTGAGCTCCACTCGGACCGAGGAGGATTTAAAAAATGTCGAAAAGACTTTTTTGGAAGTAATTGAAAAAATAAACGAAAGCGATTTTTCTCCGACCATCACCCCTCTTTGCGATTGGTGCGATTTTCAACATCTTTGTCCGATGTGGCGACATAAATTCAAAGAAAAAAGAAAAATCGACACCGAAGAAATAAATAAAGCCATAGTCGATTATATCGCGGCCAAGGATGAGGCCAAACATCTCCGAGTCAAAATTGCCGAATTGCAAGAAATTGTTTCTCAATATATGGACCAAGAAGGAGTGGAAAGAGTTTTCTCGGAAGAAGGAGTTATTGCCAGAACATTAAAAAAGACTTATAAATATAACGAGGCTAAACTAAGAGAAATTCTCTCCCCTTTAGGTAAATGGGAGGAGGTAAACAAAGTAAGCGCCACCGCGCTAAAAAATATTTTGCCCGCTCTATCGCCTCAAACGAAAAAAATGCTGGAGGAAACCAAAGAACTAGACCGAGAATCTTTCGGTTTTAGTGTCAAGAAACAAATTTAAAAGGAGTTTCCGATGAATTTATCTTCTCTGATTTTTATTTTTGCGGGAGTTTTTTCCTCACTGCAGGCTTGGTTGGTTTATCTCTTTGGTTTTGATCTTTTGAGTGGTTTCTGTTTCGGTCTTTATTTTTTTCTTTTTATATTTGGACTGAGACTTAGAATTGATGAAAAAAGAGATTCTCAAAACCCTCTCGGATAAATTCCGAGAGGGTTTTTAAAAATTTAAGTTGACGGTAAATTACAAAATATTTAAGCCAGTCGGAGCGTTTGGGTAGTTATCTTCGGTACCTAAAAAATAATATGCGGATCTTTCTTGTTTGTTGTTTGTAATCCATAAATAATAAGGTCCCTCCCCCAAGCCTTCCAGGTTGACTTTTATTTGAATAGAATTATCACTCAAAAAAACAGGCTCTTGGTATCTAATAACGCCTTCCTCGTAATTCGGATGGTTGCCTATTTCTATAGTTGAGGCCGGATAGATTCGGGAAGAGGCCACTACAAATCTGTCAATATTTAATTTCATATCAAAAGTAGGGGATGTTTCCGACATATTAATCATGCCAAGATCGAAGTACCAAGGAGAATTAATATTGCCCGTCGGAACCCAATCTCCGATTTGTACTCCGTCAATCCAAGCTTGGTATCTTTTGGGAGAAGAATTTTTATAGTAAGCCTCAATATAGTACCAGCGATTATTTTTAATCGGTCCGCCGGGAATATCCCCATAGGTGGAAGTATTGTTTTCATACATCAAAAAACGAGAAGCCGGACCCCCGCCATCAAGGCGGGAATCGGGTTGAAAGTATAATAGATTTTCTGTCGGACCCCCTAAGGCTAAAAATAATTTTAGATAATTATCCGGCCATTCATCACCCCCGGCCGAAGAGTCATATCTCACATAGCCGCTAACATAAATATCATCGCCAACTACCGGGGAAGGTGTAGCATAAACGTAACAACCTCCCACTCCGGGACCGGAAAAAGCTCCTTGCTGATGAAATCTTATGCTTTTTGCACCCATTAATTTAACTGAACTGTCGTAACTTATCCCCGCATAGGCTGGTTCGGCACAAAGCCCCATATTATCTTCGGTCGGAACATCATAACCGTCCACTATATAGCCAGCGCCTTCGAAATTCCAATCGGTGCCGTTCATATTCCAATTTGCGGTATTATGATCGACCATATTGGATCCCGATATGGTTAAAGTTTGACCATCGATTGGATTTTCTGAAACAGAAAAAACTTCGGGTGTAGCTGCCCATAGTCTATTGGTTAAAAATAACATTATTAAAAAGAAGAATATTTTTATTTTTTTCATGTTTTATAATATGCTTAATCCCTGAGGACTGTTGGGTGGATTTATATCTTCTTCTCCACTAAAATCTTCGATTGCATCTACTATAAATTGAGCAAAAACAGAGCCGATAGTTTGATTGGCTAAAGTATTGGGGTGCGAGTCACTGCTAGAATGACTAATCTCATATTCATATTTTAGATAATTATCCGTTCCGGCGGCATTGCCCCAAAAATCAAAAATATAAATATTGGAATGAGGCTGACTATCCTCGGTTAAGAAATCCCCCTTTACCCAATCTACAAATTGTTTGGCTCTGGCCGCATCGTTGTCATTGGAGGCTAATCGATGCAATGGGGCCAAAGTCCAAAGGATAAAAATATTATCGGGATAATCATCCATCATATCTCGCAAGGCGCGATATTGAAGCTTATAATTTTCCAATGATTTCCTGCTCGAACTTATTGAAGGACTGCCGGTATCGGCCAAAACAGCCGCTCCCGGAAAACAATGTTTGTAAATAATAACATCGTAGTCTTGAGTCAAAGTATTCATGCATTCAATATCCGGATCGCTGGAATTACAAGCGCCGTTTATCCAGAGATTCCAATAATCATAAGGGTAGTTGTTCCAGGGATAGGGCGTAGTTGGGTAGGAGCGTTCGCTTATTTGATATTGAGTGAGATTGTTTGAATTATAAGAAGAAAACCAACCAGGCACTCCTCCTCCGGAATAAACCCCACTCCCCGTTGAATGATGAAGAAATATTATCTTTTCATCTCCGATAGCTTGAGCCTTTTGTAGAGATGAAAGAATAAAAACAATTGTTATGAATATAGATATTTTTTTATTCATTTTTTTGAGGTTTTTATTTTTTTAAATTATAACACAAAAACCGCTTATGCGCTAAGCGGTTTTTATAATCGTTTCTATTTTATAATACTTCCTTCAAACTCTTCTCCTTCAAGATAACTTTTCAGATTATTCAAGTTTTTACCTCCGATAATAGCCACTTCCAAATTATTTTTTTGGGCTAATTGCGAGGCGATCGGATCAAAAGGGGCGTTCATACCGGGAGTCCACTTGTCCCCCACCATCTTGCGAAAATCATTCCAAGAGATCGCTTTTATTTTTTGAGCGTCGTCAAATTTATTAGGATCCTTGTCACAAAGATAGTCGATATTGGATAAATTTATCAATTTTTTGGCGGCAAATCTTTCTGCTAAAATAGTGGCCACATAATCAGTCGACCAACCCGGCCGCCACCCGGCCGCCACCATTATTTTTTCACCTTTGGCAAAATGCTCCAATAAATCTTCTTTGGTGCGAGGGTTTTTATTGATGCGTGGATGAGCATATTCTTTAAAGACTGTTTTGATAAAATGAGCGTTCATTCGAGTGGCGTGTACTCCCAGCCAATCCTTTTCTTCGTCATCGGTTTCATCCACCGCTTCGGCCGCTTGGATATATTTACGGGCAATTTTTCCTCCGCCGGTAACAATGATAAATCTGTAGCCCTCGGCTATTTTTTCAAGAATAGTTTTTTTAAACCTTGAAATAAAATCGGTATCGATTTCGTCCGGAACGATTAGTGATCCTCCCAGAGATAAAACGATAAATTCTTCTTTTGGCATTGCTTTTTAAATTTTAAAAAGGCTCTAGACCATCAAACTAATTAATATTTATGTAAAATTCTAATTAAATCT
>JAZHDF010000075.1:0-2547 GCA_036584565.1 Candidatus Moraniibacteriota bacterium | reverse complement strand
TCAATAAATTGTGTATGCCGCGATACTTTCCCTCCTAGACTGGCAGACAATAGTGAGTATGTTGTCCTAGTTCAAAATGCTTCTTTGTTTGATAATTTTGATTTTTTGATGCGAGAAGCAACTGACAAAAGAAAAGATTCAAGTATCAAAGTGAACAACACAAGAAAATGTATGAAACTACCTAGCAAATATTACTATGATACTCAGAATGTGAAACGTTGAGAGAGGAAAAGATATTGTTTGGAAACCATAATTTATATAGTTTTGAAAACCGTAGTATTCTATTGTTTTATATGTGAACACTCTTGGTGAAGTCTAATAATTGCCGTGTTTTGTAGAGATATTATAGTTGATTTGTCGAGAATCAGCAATGGTTTTTGTTCTAGAAGTCAAGAACGATCTAATCGTTTAAGTCGTAAAGTAGCACTATACAAAGTAAGCGTCAATCTGTCATCGCCAAGATTTATTAGCATTTATATTTGTGATGTAATATATTTGTCTTAGTGATAAAATTATTTCAATGAGCCACATAGCTAAATTCTTCCCCTTATTGAATTGGGTGATCAATTTATCGCCTGAAATTCAAACAAGTTAATGGGGAATAACTATTCAAAATATACTATATGACGATCAGCAAATATCGATAAAAGAAACCATAAACAACGAAAAGCAATTGGCTAGATCTGATGCTTATAACACATATACTGAGCAAGTTTTAACAAGGGGGACTATCCAATGGATGATTACAATAAAACTTTATATTCAATAACATGCTATGACATTATTGTTTCAGAGAGAAAAAAATCGCCAAGAGGGAAAAAGGCTGAAGACTTGACTGATTTAACAAGATTTTTGAACTATGAAGTTTTTTTAGACAATTTTTTTGGTTATGTATCTAAAACTAACTATGATACCGAAAAAAGACATTTTAAAGTGGAATCCAAAACTAAATTAGATGATGTGTTGTCGCTTAAAACAGAAAAGATACAACTTGACTTTGGACTTTCAGGGACACGCTTTAAAGCCAAAACTGTAACAGAGGAATTAGATTTTGATGAAAAATCCAAGCTCATACGAATATACACGCTCTATTTTTTTGTGAAGGAAAAACGGTTATTAATGGTTATGTTGAGGAAGGGAAAATCAAGTTGTAAAACTGCAGTTATTAATGAAATGTCGAATTTTATTAAGAATTCAAATCTGGTAATCTCCACTAATAGAATTGCAAATGAAAAGTTTGTTGAGGAATCCATTGATAAATCAATAATTGAATCAATTTCTTTTTCATCGATATTTGAAATTGATAGAGGTGATATGTCTGAGGAAGTGGAATATAAAGAAAAAATCTCACGAACATCAACTATTGGTGACCTTGAAACAAAGAAGAAAGGGAGTCTCTTTAGTTTTTTGAGTAAACTTATAGGAATTCGCGAAGAACTAGTTAGTACTATCGAACACAACTTTATTGCCGAGGGAGAGGAAGTAGAAGAAAACAGTATTAAACTACTTCTTTCAATCAATGGAGTAAAAAGGACCGTTCCTTTGGCTGATGTCATGAATATGTTGTTCGATATAGATATAACCGATAGATTGAGTTATGATATCGAAGGGAACCCAAGTGAAACATCAATTGATAGTGTAGTTAGGGATTATGTAAGTGGAATTCATGGAATTTGTTAGAATTGAGATAATCACAGGTATAGTAGCAAGTGTACTCACTGTTCTGTTTTTGCTTTATACATTTTTAATAAAAAGGTCTAAGTTTTTGTCAATATTTAGAGGTTATTTTCGAATCTATCGGGGAGCGATAATAGAAGAAAAAGGATCAAAAAGATATGTTTCACTATCTCAAATAATTATATTTGGACTGTTCCCATATTTAATAGGTTTCTTGCTAGCTTTCAGTATCAGAGAGTTCTTAATGAGCATCGATCAATCACTTGTTTTGCAGGTGAACATTATACTTCTTACAGTATTATGTCTATTCTTTGGACTTGACTTCTCCAAAGATAGAAACTCTAAATCGACTAGGATTATTGAACTTTTGCGAGAAGTTGATGGGGTTATTTTGATTTCACTTGTTTTGTTGATTTTAAACTCGATGATATTAATTGTGGCATACAATTTATTTCATATACAGATTGGTGTTTTTATTCTTTGCGCTTTTTATGCTATAGAGTCCAAAATAGTAATTCTGTTTCTAGTTCTTTTAAAAAGAATTTACAAATTAAAGAACGATGAAATTCACTATTGACAATAATCACTAGATTGATTGATTAGGTTTCCATTCTTCAAATCATAATTGCATTTGTGGGAAAGTTATTCGAGAATATCAGTGGTGATGAAGTCAATCTCGTCACCAATTAATCTATCGGCAATACTTAACTCATTAACTGTCCATGCATTAACTTTTATGCCATTTGCGTGGAGTTTAGCTATGGTTTCTTTCGTGGCTAGACGATGATGAATATTAGCAGCGGCATTAATCGCAAGAAGCTTATCAATCAGATCTTGATTAATTTCATTAAAATAGAGTAATTGCATTGG
>JAZHDF010000074.1:0-14316 GCA_036584565.1 Candidatus Moraniibacteriota bacterium | reverse complement strand
AAAAAGATTCTATGGTCGTTTCTAGGAGCGTTCCTTTTTCTGGGGATGCCTTTTTTGGCGGGAGCTCAAGAGGAAATAATTATTCCTTCCGAGGATATGGTGATTATCGCTCAAGTGGAGCTTTATGAGGCCGAGATAATTTCCCAAGAAAACAACAATTTTAAGCTAGCCTTTCGCCTGGTAAACGAGGGTGATATTCAACCGCAGATAAAATACATGATTCAATTGACCGATAAAGATGATCAACGAATTATTCATACCCATGTTTACGATGAGATGATTACCTTGGGCAAAGGACAAAGTTTAAATAAGGAAATAACTTATGAAGCTCCGGTTGGCTTGAACGGAACATATAATATCCATATAAATGTTTCCAACCAAAAAGGGCTCGGTTTGGCTTTGGGCGGTTTTGGACAGGTGAATTTATCCGGAGAGGGGATGATTTCGCTAGAAGCTTGTTATCTTGATATAGCCGGGCAACAGTTTAATTTGAATGAAGGGGTGGATATCGATACTGATACGGAAAAACCGGTTTTGAAATGTGAGGCTTTTAATGAAAGCAATAAGGACATTTCCGCTAATGTTAAAGTTGAGATAAGGGAGCGTAGCCCTTTCGGGATAATGGTAAATAAAGAAAATTTAGATGAACAAGTTTTTAAGGCTCAAGAGAAATCTTTTCTAACTTATAATCTTTTTCTTCCCGAGAAACCGCAAGCCTATGACGGGGAGTTGGTTTTAGTAAGCGGAGATAAAGTTGTTTCTTCTTCGGTTCCTTTGCATTATGTGATTAGGGGGGATTCGGCCACTATTCAAAACATCAGTCTTGACAAAGATGATTATCAGGCGGGAGAAACTATGAAAATTAGCTTGATGATTGCCGGAGACGCGGATGACTTTCCCGGCTCCAGAGAAGAGGCTCGCGAGAGGGAATCCGAGAAATTATCAGTGGATGTTTCCGTCTCAGATGACAAGGGTAAAAAATGTGTCGCTGATAAAAACTTCCCCATCGATCAATCCAAAATAATCAACGAATTTGATTTGAAGGTTGAGAATAATTGCCAAAATGCCGAGATAGCGGTTAAATTAAAAAATTCCGCCGGCAAAATTTTGGATGAAAATATTTTTAGCCTAAGAACAGCCGAGGAATCTTCAAATACTCCGGGTGAAGAGGCTGATACTTCCGGGAATAACATATTGAATTTATTTTTAACTTTAGGAATTATCTTGGTCTTGGCCACTATTGTGGTAGTGATGATTAAAAACAAAGTAAATTCGGCAAAAATATTGATATTTTTTACGGTGTTTTCGTTTGGTTTTTTACTAGGAAATTATCGAAGCGCGGAGGCGGCAACAATTGCCGGAAAATACGATAGCGTAAATTCCTATTCATTTGTTTACAGTATCGACCCAAGCACCGTCAATAAGGGTGGCTCAATTAAAGCTACGGCTCAATTTTTTTGGACCGGTTGTCTAAACGCTTCCCGCAGCATTACTTATTCTTTTAGCTTGGACAATAAAAATTGGTACGGTGTCCAGTCTGATCTTGATATGCAAACCGGCCACACTTACGGCAGCATAACTTTCGATAAAAAAACATATACCTTTCCCAACGTTCAGGCAAGCGGAAGTGTTTATTTTAAGGCCGATGTGAGGAGATATTACAAAGCAGATTATGATAATGAAATTTCCGATGACGGCGATTATGTTTGCAAAAGGTGTGATCAGGATTTGAAATTTAATCCAATTTCCCCAGCTAAAGACAGTTGTCCTTGTTATGATTACTTGTTTACATTAAAAACTTCGTTGCCTTTTACTGTTAAGGCATTGCCGGTTAAAGGCGCTTGCGGAACTCGAAGTACTAATTATTTGGCTACTGTCAATACTTGGCCGACCGCAGATACTTGGTGCAAGGACGGGACACCTTCCGGTGTACCGACAGCCTTTCCGGCTCATGGAGCTTATAGTGCCACTTGGACCTGTAAGGGCTTAAATGGAGGGGCGGATGTCACTACTTGTAAAACCGGTCATATCGCTCCCAATCCCTCAGCTGACTTAAAGATAAATAATAGCAATGGACCGGTAAATGTTAACAAAGATATCAATTCAAATATGACAATGTCTTGGACTGTTACAAAAGGAACAACCTCTGCTTCGGCGAAAACGATATGTGAAAAATCCGGAATTTCTTGGGGGACGGGTCAATTGATTCCTGATAAATCCTTGGTGGAAAGTGAAAATATAGGCCTACCCGGCGCGCCTTATCCGAAAGAAAGTGTTCCTTATGAGCTTGCTTGCTACAATGCCGGCGCGGACACCGCTTTGAATTCTCAAAAAATATCCGACAAGGTTTTGGTTTCGGTGATTTGTACTGAGCAGACAAAATGGAATTGTCCTACCAAAGTTTGCGGAGACGATGAGACTGTGGATGTTTATAAAGTAAACAAAAATTGTACCGAAGATAAAAACGGTACAAAACTATGCGAATATCCTAATTGTCCGGTGGGTAGCGATTGGAAAGAAGTGCGACCCTAGTCATTTCTTGAAAGATGAAATAAAAACCGTCTTAAGATAGAGGCGGTTTTTTTATACAAAATCTTTTGCTTTTTTTTAAATGTGTTATAATAAATTTAGCAGAAAACTTGTGATTTATAAAAACTAAAACAAATAGTTATGTTTAATTTTTCTCTTGGCAATAAGGGCACATCTTTGGGTGTTGATTTTGGAACTTCTTCTATTAAAATAGTTGAACTGGAAAAAAGAAACGGAATGCTGCATTTATTGAATTACGGATGGGTGGAGATTCCTTCCAAAAAAAATATCGGAGAGCTGGGTTTTGATTTCAAGACGGAAAGCGGGGATTTAAACTTACCTTTATTGTTGAAAAAACTTGCCGATAAAATGAAAATAAAAACCAAATCCGCGCATCTCTCGATGGGTAGTTACAAAGGGCTTTCCGCTTTGGTTAAAGTAAATAATGTTAGCGAGAGTGATCTGGGGGAAATAATCAGATTGGAAGCCGGCAAATATATTCCCGTTTCTCTGGATGAGGTTTATCTCAGCTCGGATATCGTCTCGAGGAGCGGACAGCCCAAGGAGAGTGGAGTTGAGAGGTTGAATAACATTTTCAAAAAAGGCGATGCCAATGAAGATATGGAAATTTTATTGGTGGCCGCCCCCAAAGAGGATGTTCATTTTTACGAAGGAGCAGTCAAGTCAAGCGGTTTCGAGGTGGCCTCTTTTGAATTGGATATTTTTTCGGCTATCAGGAGTTTGATTGGCGAAAGACCGGGAGCTTTTGTGGTGATTGATATCGGCGCCAAAATAACCAATATTATATTTGTGGAAGGCGGAATCATAAGGATAAATAGAAATATTAACATCGGCGGAGATGAAATTACCAAAAATATTGCCTCCAGTTTGAATGTTACTTGGGAAAGAGCCGAGGAATTTAAAAAGAAAAATGATTATTTAAAAGCTGAAGGAAAAGCGATAATTTTGCCGATTCTCAATATAATCGCCAAGGAAACCAGGCGAGTGCTGGATCTTTATTCTCCTTCCCAAAAGACCAATATTGAGGGGATAATAATGGTTGGTGGCGGAGCGGAGATTTTCGGGATAGCGGATATTTTTTCCGAATCTTTTGGTTCGATAGTCTCAGTGGGCAATCCTTGGAAAGATGTTATGATTGAAAATGATAATGTGAGAGAAAAAGCATCCTTGATCGCGCCTCTCTATGCGACCGCTACCGGTTTAGCAATGAAGGGTCTGGTTAAAAATTAAAGAAAAAATTTGGAGCAAAAAATAAAAAGTGTTATAATAAAAATAATTAAAAAATAAAAAATAAAAATAATCACAACTTCCTTCTCGGGAGGTTAGAAAAAATATGGCTGATATCAATCTTCATAAAGCTGCCGAAAGCGATATCCGAATCAGTAGGCAAAAGTCAATTATAAAGAGCGGACCTTTTATCTCCCTTACTCTGCTGATCGTTGTTTTATCGGCTTACGGTATTACCTTTGCCACCAAGCAGACCTCAGAAAAAAAGAGGGCGGATTTAATTATTCAAAGGCAAACCCAACTGGACTCACTGGATAAGGTCTCAATGGCTGAAGCGGTAGATTTTCAATATAGTATTGATAATATCGCTTTTAATGTGAATAATAAGAAAAACCCAAATGAAGTATTGGAGGAAACCGTGGAAAAACATATGATAAAAAGCTCATATTTAGAGAGTCTGTCTTATGATGGTTCGGAAAATAAGTTGACACTGGAGTTGGTTTCAGAGAGTTTCAGAGATTCCGCCAGTCAGATTCTAAGCCTCAAGAATAGTGATAAGTTTAAAGATATTCGAGTTGTTGACTCTAATAGAAATCAGGACGAAGAGGCTGTTGTAAAACTGGATGCTTTTTATTTGCAATAATTTTTTATATCATAATATTTAAAACAAAAATATGAAAGTAAGTTTTCTAATGATGCCTTTTTCGGTAATCGTCTCGATTATTATTATTATTTGGCATATTTATCCGGCTTGGCTGGGCGACGGTGTTGACAGTATCAAAAAAATAAGAGAAGAAAACAACTCTCTGCAAAAAGAAATAGACGATATTCAGAGCAAAAAAAGTAATGTTTCGAAATTGGGAGTTTTTTTGGATTCGGATGATGAGCTGAAAAACTTGGCGCAAAATTATTATTCCACCTCCAGAAATGATGAAGATATTATCAACAGTATAAATAATATTGCTTTTAATGAAGGCATTTATTTGGATGATATGGATTTGAAGTATCAAAAAATCAAAGATAGTCAAAGTCCGATTCAAATAATGTCGCTAAAAAATGTGGAGGAGATAAAAATTCCTCTTCCTGAAGCTCCCGTAACGACTGTTGTGACAGATAAATCCGAACCCGTAGCTCCGGCAAGTCGAAGTGCTCTTAATTCAAAGATAAACTACATAGAAGTTTCCTTAAAAGCGACTGGAAATTATGATCAAACTAAGGGGTTCTTGATTTCTTTGAACAATATCGGACTTCTAAATAAGATTCAATCTTTTGATATAAAAAAATCTAAAAAAACCCAAACCGAAAACTCTGAAAATACCAATAGTAATGAGGATATGCTCGAAACCTCGATTGTTATCGGATTTGGTTACTATGATGAATCAAAGGAAAAAGAGGAGAAATTGCTTTACAGTGAAGTTTTAGAAAAAACAAGTTTTAATTTTTCCGGTATTGAGGGAAAAGAAGATATTCTGAGAGGAATTTATTATAAAACCGAAGTTAGCGAAACCGGTTTGCCCAATCCTTTTATCAAAAATGAAGATTAGAAATAAATATTTTTCGGTTTTGAGAAACTTTTTGCCCTAAAGATAAAATAATGCCCGAAGAAAAAAACAAAAATCAAAAAACAATCCAAGAGCGAGCCTCGGAATTGGGTTTAAAATACTTAAAGGAAACTCCCAAGGAGATAGATAAAAAATATTCCAAGCTGATTCCTGAATCGATTTCCACTCAGCATAATATTTTTGCTTTTGGCCGAGAAGGCAATCTAATAAAGGTGGCAATGGTTGATCCGCAGGATTTGGAAGCGCGAAATATTTTGAGCTTTTTGGCCGAGAGAAATAAATTGTCTTTTGATATTTATTTGGTTGACGATTCCGTAATGCAGCAGATGATGGGTCAACATCAGAGTGCCGAACGAGCGGTTGAGGAAGTGATGCAATCTTTCGAAGAGGCTACTCGAGAGCGGGATGAGGGTGTGAGAAAAAAGGTCCAGTCCGGAGAAAATTTGATCATCCAAGATGCGCCGGTTTCCAAATTGGTGCAAGTGATAATCAATCATGCTATTGAGGGCGGTTCGAGTGATATTCATATCGAGCCTATCGGTGATGAGTACCGAGTGAGGTTTCGAGTGGATGGAATGTTGCATTCCTCGCTTATCCTGCCCAAAAGCGTAGGGATGGCCACCATTTCTCATATCAAGATATTATCCAATTTAAAAATCGATGAAACGCGCAAGCCTCAGGACGGTCGTTTCAAGGCCAATAAAGGTAAGATTATCAGTTTTGACGATGTGGATTTTCGTATTTCCACTTTGCCGGTGATAAACGGCGAAAAAGTGGCGATGAGAATTCTAACCAAAGATAACAATGTTTTTGATTTGAAGAAATTGGGTCTTTTAGGCAAAAATAATGAAGTTTTGAGCAAGAAAATCAAAGAAACTAGTGGAATAATCCTGATTACCGGACCGACCGGAAGCGGAAAATCCACCACTTTGTATTCTTTTTTGAAAATTATCAATGAAGAAGTGCGAAATATTGTTACCCTGGAGGATCCGGTTGAATATTCTCTGGAGGGAATTAATCAGAGCCAAATCAATCCGGATATCGGATACGGTTTTGCCGACGGTTTGCGTTCGATCTTGAGACAGGATCCCAATGTGATTATGATCGGAGAAATTCGGGATAGCGAGACAGCCGAGTTGTCAATCCATGCCGCTTTGACCGGGCACTTGGTTTTCTCCACTTTGCACACCAATAACGCTATCAGCGCTATTCCGCGTTTGATGGATATGGGAGTGGAGCCGTTCTTGCTTTCTTCGTCGATAAATGCGGTGGCGGCCCAGCGTCTAGTAAGGAAACTTTGCGATAATTGTAAAAAAGAATTTCAAATGCCCAAGGGTGAGTTTGATAAAATTGTAAAAACATTGAGTAATATAAAACCGGAAGATGCCAAAGAGTACGGATTGGAAAGTCTGGCTCCGGAAAAAATGAAGTTTTATAAGAATGTGGGATGTAAGGAATGCGGGAATTCCGGCTATAAGGGTCGTTTGGCGATTTATGAATGTGTGGATGTGAACAATGAGATAAGAGAAGTGATAACCGAAAAAGATGATGTACTTCTCAATCGAGTGGCACAAAAACAAGGAATGCCCAATATGCGTCAAGACGGACTGCTCAAGGCTTTGGCCGGTTTGACCACCGTTTCGGAGGTGGAAAGAATGACTGGAGGCAGCTTGACGGTTGGAGAACTGGAGGACGATTTGGGTTGATTGAGTAATAATTAAATTTATAGTTTCAGAATTATTTAAGTCGATAAGCAAGCAAAAATATGGAAAACAACAATGTTAAAGAAGGAGGAAAAATTTTAATCGCCGAGGATGATGAATTTATCCGGGATATTTATAGTCGGATTTTTACTATGAACGGTTTCGAAGTTATTTTGGCCACCAATGGAGCGGAAGCCTTGGAAAAAATGGAGGAGACGGTTCCCGACTTAATCTTGTTGGATATTATGATGCCTTATCAAAACGGCAAAGAAGTTTTCAAAAAAATTAAACAAAATGAAAAATTAAAAGATGTGCCGGTGGTTTTTTTGACCAATGTGTCTGCGCAGGATGATCTGGAGCAAGAGCTGCTTGATCAAGCGGATAAATATTTGATAAAAGCGCATTTTACTCCCAAGGAAGTGGTGGAAGAAGTTTTGCCTTTGATTAAAAAATGATATTTTAATATATTAAAACGATGAATGATTTATTGCACATTGAGCAAAAACTGAAAAGTTACCTTTTAAC
Organism: Candidatus Moraniibacteriota bacterium; assembly: GCA_036584565.1. GTDB lineage: Bacteria > Patescibacteriota > Minisyncoccia > Moranbacterales > UBA9337 > UBA9337. The sequence goes on along the minus strand of JAZHDF010000074.1, from coordinate 6,749 downwards.
AGTCGCTCAGCAAGACGCTTCCGATCTCCATTTGGTGGTCGGTCGGCATCCCACCATTCGAGTGGACGGCAAATTAATTCCCCTGTTGGAGGAAGAAATCTTGACCCCGCCCAAGACCAAAGAATTTTCCAAAATTATGCTCAAGGAAAATTATGAAAAAGAGCTTTTGGAGTTGGGCCAGGTCAACTTTTCTTATGATTTCGAGGGTAAGGCGCGTTTCAGAACCAGTGTTTATTTCCAGCAAGGGCATTTGAGTGTGGCGATGCGTCTGGTGCAATCCAAAATCAGAACCCTGGAAGAATTGGAAGTTAATCCCAGTCTTTATGATTTTGCCAAGTACTCTCAGGGATTGGTCTTGATCACCGGACCGGTAGGACACGGTAAATCCACCACTTTGGCGGCGATTATCGATCGGATCAATCATACTCAAGACAAGCACATTTTAACCATCGAAGATCCGATTGAGTATGTTTATCAGCAGGATCGTTGCATCATCAATCAGCGGGAGGTAGGAGAGGATTCCAAAGATTTTTCCGCCGCTCTGCGAGGAATATTTCGAGAGGATGTCAATGTGCTTTTGATCGGTGAGATGCGAGATCTGGATACAATCGCTACCGCTATGACAGCGGCTGAGACCGGTCATCTTATTTTTGCCACTTTGCACACCAACAACAGCGCTCAGACGGTGGATAGAATCGTGGATGTTTTTCCGTCTCATCAGCAAAACCAAATCAGAGCTCAGTTGGCCAATGTTTTGTTGGGGGTGGTGAGTCAGCGGCTTATTCCTCGGATCGGGGGTGGTCGAGTGGCGGCCCTGGAAATAATGCACAAAAATCACGCGGTGGCAAATCTGATTCGAGAAAACAGATCTTTCCAACTCGACTCGGTAATTGAGACCAGCTTAAAAGAAGGAATGATTTCTCTGGACAGGTCCTTGAGTCAATTGGTAAAAGAGGGTATAATATCTTTAGAGGACGCTTTTGTGTATTCGGGTAATCGAGAATATTTAAAAACAATAATAAAAAACAAATAAAATCATATGCGATTTACATTTAAAGCCAAAGACAAAAAAGGAGAAAAGAGGAAGGGTGTAATCGATGCGGCCAGCAAAGAGTTGGCCTACCAACTTCTCCAAGAAAACAATCTTATTCCGATTTCGATCGAGCGCGAAACCGGTACTTCTGATTTCAATAAATATTTTCAAAAAACTTGGGAGCGGGTAGGAAAGAAAGATTTGTTGGTTTTTTTTCGCCAGTTCCACGCCTTGATTGCTTCCAAAGTGCCGGTGGTTTATTCTTTGCGGGCTATCGGGGACCAGACCGAGCATAAATATCTGAGCAGTATCATCAAAGATATCGCCAACGATGTCGAGGACGGAGCGCCTTTTTCCGAAGCTCTGTCCAAATATCCGGATACTTTTCCGCCGTTGATTACCAGTGTGATAAAGTCCGGAGAAATTTCCGGAAACCTGGATCGTTCAATCGGCAATGTGGCCGAGAGTATTGATAAAAATTATCGTATTACTTCCAAAATCCGCGGCGCTTTGATTTATCCGTCTTTTGTGCTATCAACTGCCTTTGTAGTAGGATTTTTTGCGGTAACTTTTATCTTGCCCAGGATAACGGTAATAATCGAGGATGTAGATGCCGAGTTGCCCTGGCACACTATTTTTATTATGAAATTTGGGAAGTTTATGGAGAATTATTGGTGGGCGATTTTGATTGTCATTTTTGCTTTTATTTTTACGGCAATTTATTATGTCCGGACCGAAGCCGGTAAAAAAGAATGGGATAAGATAAAGTTGGATTTGCCGGTTATCGGGAAGCTTTTTCGCTATCTCTATATCACTCGCTTTGCCGGCAATCTGGTAGTCTTGATGGAGGGCGGAGTGCCGATTGTGCAGTCCCTGGTTACGATCAGTGAAGTGGTTAATAATGGCGTGTATCGCAATATTATCTTGCGGTGCGCCGAGGAGGTAAAAACGGGAGGAACTATCAGTACGGTCCTCAGTTATTCGGATTATATTCCGCCGATAATGTCCAAGATGGTCAATATCGGAGAGAAAACGGGTAAAATTACCGAATCCCTGGAGAGTGTTAGTGTTTTTTATGAGCAAGAGATGGATGATATGGTCAAGAACCTATCGGTCTTAATCGAGCCGATTTTGATTGTCGGACTGGGAATCGGTGTGGCAATTCTGGCTTTTTCAGTTATTTTGCCTATCTATACTGTTGTTCAATTTGTTTAGTTTGATTATAAAAAAAACAAAAATAAATTTTTATAAAATAAGGAATGTTTAAAGATAAAAAACAAAAAAAGAAAGGAGGTGAAATCAAATGAAAAAAACAAAAAGGGGTTTCACCTTGATCGAGCTTTTGATCGTGATTGCGATTATTGGTATTTTGGCTTCTGTGGTGTTGGTGAGTTTATCAAGTGCCAGACAGAAGGCTAAGGTTGCAAACTTCAAAGCCCAGGTTCACTCCATGCAGGCCAAGTTAGTTTTAGCATGCGATAGCGCAACTCTTACAACCGCTGATGCAGCGGCTCCATCTCCTGGCTATATGGTTAACGGAACAGTTGGTGCAAATAACTGTGGAGTAACTGGAGCGGGAACATTTCTTGTTACAACTACCGCAAATAATACAGGTATCACTGCTTGCGACTCTGGTACTACTAATATAAGTGAGACAGGTGTAACATTCCCGACTAACTGTTAAAAATCTATTCAGAATTTTGTAATGCGGATTTTTATACTTGCCAATGTTTAACCGCATTGGCAAGTATGTAAAATTTTTATTATGTTCAATAATAAAAAACACTTCAAGTGAAGTGTTTTTTATTGTTGAAAATTAAATTTACTCTCTGATATATTTATTCTTGGTGAAAAGTGGATTTCGTGGCAATAGTGCGCTCTATTTTCTCATTTAATGAAATATTTTTTTCAGCAATGATAAGAAAATTGAAGGCAAATAATTTCGGGTATGTTTTTGCCAGAAACCAGCATATTTTATCGATGGTTTTTATAAAGATATTATCTCCAAAAGCGTCTAGCAATGGCGGACCAAATCCTTCTATTTTTAGTATTCTGAAATCGTTATTTTGTAGTAGTCTCCTGAAAGAGTTAATTGTAAATAATCGGTGGTGAGTTTTATCTAGTATGCCACTTTTGCCGTAATTAAACCAACCCAATAGTAATGTTATTCTCATTATTATGTAACCAATGTTTGCAGTAGAGGCATATAGCGTTCCTTTATTCTTTAGTAAATGATTGATTTCTGAAACTGATTTTTCTGGATTATGGAGGTGCTCAATTATATCAAGTGCGATTATTTTATCAAATAATTTTTTACCAAACAATTCTTTTATATTTTTGTTTATATCAAAAATAATAGTGTCTATTTGTTTTATATTTTTAGGCACATTGATATCCATGGCGGTCATTTTTGATTTATATGTTAAGTTTATTTTTTGAGATAAAGATCCGTCATTGGCACCCAGATCCAATATCTGCTCATCTTTTTTCCATGGTTGATTCAATATGTATTGATGAAGGGAGGTGGGCGCTTTTTTTAATTTATAATTTCTCGTATTGGTATTTATTTCAAAATTAGGCTGAAAAAATATTCCCGCTTGGTGAAACCTTGCCTTAATTGTAGATTTAATGCAGTTCCAAGCGTATTTAAGACCGTTTACATGGCACTTTTCATCGCCGTAATGGGTGGGCATTGAAATTTCTATGATCTTACTTTTTATAATTGTTAGTTGAATGATGATATCCGTATCAAAATGAAAGTCGTTGCTATTAAGCGAGAAGGGTATTTTTTTTAATGCGCTTGTTTTATATGATCTGTAGCCGTTGTGAAATTCGCTAAGTGACGTGTTTAGAATCGAATTTTCTAGTTTTGTTAAAATTTTATTGCCAATAATCTTATAAATAGGCATCCCACCCCTTAGTGCATTTATTGGTTTTGTCATTCTTGATCCAAAAACTGCATCTATTAAAGGATTGTTATATTGTGCGACAATATTTGGGATGTATTCCGGAGGATATTGTCCGTCTCCATGCAATAATATTACAATGTCAAAACCTTTTTCTATTGCATAAGAATATCCGATTTTTTGATTTCCTCCATATCCTTGATTTTTTGGGGTTTTCATTAGGAAAAAATTTTTTAAATCGTTTTTTCGAGCTGTTTCAAGTGCGACAGCGATAGTCTTATCATTAGAGGAATCATCGATTAAATAAATTTCTTCAAATAATGGTCTGCACCAAATAGGGATTCTATCCATGGTTTTTGTTATGTGTTTTTCTGCATTGTATGTTATAATGAATAAAGCTATTTTTTTGTTTTTAAAAACTTGTTTGGAGATATTTATTACTGGGGAGGGTTTTTTTTTCAAGGGAGTTTCCATCTTAAACTAATTAATAATTATTTTATATTTAAAAGTATGACATATTTGAAGGTTGCTGTGAAGCTTAAGGATTTTTTTATCAGATATTTCAGTGTTTTGAAAAGTGAAAAATTTTATATTTTTTATACTTTTTCATTTTTTTTGGTCTATTTTCTGATAGTTTTCATGACAATGGATAAAACTTATTCCCTAGATGATCATTTTTTTCATATTAAATTTGCAGAGCTAATGCGCACCGATGGTCTTAGTGCATTTACTAATTTTGATTCTATTTATTTTTCCAATATGGGGATTGGGGATAAATATTTTGTTTATTATAATTTTCTCTTTTATATAGCCTTAATTCCATTTACCTTTTTTCTTCCTCTGGTATTGGGACTTAAGCTTTACGCTGTTTTTATTTTAGCGTCATCTTTTACTGCTGTTTATTTCTTTGTTAAAAAAATAGGAATGAAATATTCGTTTTTTTGGGTAAATGTATTTATGATGGCTCTCGTGTATTCTGGATGGATGGGGCGCTTTACTTTAGCTAGACCTTTTGTTTTAGCTCCTGTGTTGTTGGTGATTATTCTTTACAATATTCACAATAAAAAATATTTTTTAAATGTTTTGGTGTCATTTTTTTATTTTTATTGGCATACGGCAACTTTTATTTTTCCATTTTGCTTATCATTGGGATACGCCACCTTTGAAGCATTCTACGGTAAAAAAGTTGATTGGAAAAATGTCATAAGTAATTTAGTCGGAACCTTATCGGCAGTTTTATCCGCTTATTTATTTTTTCCCGGGATAATTCCGTATCTTAGGGATGTTATTTTTCCTGTCTTTTTTGATACGGCTATAGTAAAAAATTCAGGAATTTTGGAGGGAAATGAGGTTTACGGAAAGAATATATTGGATAGTATAAGTATGTTTTTTATATTTTTTTCAGCACTTTGCATGTGTGGATGTTATGATATTATGAAATATATTCAGGAAAAAAAGAATCCGTTGGAAGTAAATGGTGGCGATAATTCTGTAAAGAAGCCACTGAAACTAACTTTATTTGTGGCATCGTTAATTTTCTTGCTGGCTTCAAATTTGAGTGCGAGATTTATCGATTATTTTGTATTTTTCTGCTTCTTGTATTTTGCGGTATTTTTTTCAAGTAAAATAAAATTTTTTGAAGTAAATAACGTGTTGTTTAAGAAATCCTTGAAAATAAGTTTCAGTATTTTATTTATCTATATGTTGGTAAATTTGTCATTTAAATTTTATGATAATGTTGCATCGCAAAATTCTTATACAATCGCACAAGGTGCAGCTCAATGGTTGGGTGAGAATGTGAAAAAAGATGCAATTATATTTAACGTTGACTGGGACTCCTTTCCTCTTCTTTATTATTTTAACGGGAATGAATTTCGTTATGTTACCGGATTGGAACCGAGATTTTTATATGATTTTAATAAAGAGCTTTATTGGAAATGGTTCAATATCGGCGGGGGAATATTTTGCTCAAGTAGGGATTGTGGTGAATTGGTGGATAATCGAGGCAAGGCATTAAAAAATGAAAGTCTTAAGGGAGAGTGGCTTGATAAGGAGGGTGAGTCAATTGCAAAAGTTATCAAATCTGATTTTCATTCAGATATTATCGTGGTTTCAAATGGGAGAAAGGATTTGTTGAAAGTATTGGATAATTCAGATTATTTTAAGCGAGAATATTTTGATGACGAAAATAGCTCTCTTGCTGTTTATAGAATAGTTAAATAGTAATCTTTTGCATTTTAATTAGTTTTGCATCGTGGGTGTTTGTAGTGGGATGGTTGAAATTTAAGTTTCTAAAGGTAAATAATATTTTCCCGTGGCGATAATCCACCAGCTTACTACGGGATAACTCATTCAAATGAAGCTAGCGATTATTTTTTCCGGGGCGGTTATTACGGCGGTAATAAGCCAACTTTTTTTTAAAAAAGGGGTTGACGGTTTTTCTATGCATGGTTTTTCCTTGGATAGCTTATGGATGCTGTTTAGATATATTATATCAAATAATTTTTTAATTTTTGGAATATTTTTTTATGTAATTAGTTTTATCTTTTGGCTCATGGTTTTGTCTAAAACTAAAATTAGCTATGCTTATCCTATAACTAGTATAAATTTTGTGCTTGTTCTTGTTATGGCTCATTATTTCTTAAACGAGCGCTTAGGAGCTGTTCAGTATTTAGGGATATTTTTTATCATTTTTGGCGTAACTATTCTTGCGCGAGGTTAATTAAGGGGGTAGTTTGAGATTGTATTTATTTATGGGTCTTGTATAGAAGATTCTATACAAATCAATTAAAATTATTTTAGTTAGCACT
>JAZHDF010000073.1:0-14435 GCA_036584565.1 Candidatus Moraniibacteriota bacterium | reverse complement strand
GTGGTGGTAAGCAACATTAATTTCGGTCTTAATCGGGAGGCCAAAGAGCAGTCTTTGCAAATTGCGGAAGCGGGAATTTATTTTTACAAATGGTATTTGGCTCATCAGGTCTCCGGAATGACCACTAAGCAAGTTCGACAGTTTTGGGATTCCGGAGTGGCTTACGGAGTAGATGATGTTTATGAGGATGATTTTGAGGGAATAGGCACATATTCAATAAAAGTTGAGCCGCCACAAGACTCATCGACGATTATCGAAGTCGAGTCCACCGGTTGGACGAATAAAAATATTAATCTTAAGAGAACCATTAAAGTGCGTTTTCGTCAGCCTTCTTGGAGCGAATACGTGGTTTTATCTGATTCGGATATCGAATTTAAATCGGGAACCGATATAATCGGAGCGGTTCATTCCAATAAAGGGATCAGATTTGACGGGGTGGCGCATAATATTGTCAGCAGTTCGGTTCCCAGCTACGACGATCCTTCGCATGGCGGACCGGATGAATACGGGGTCCACACTCATGTTTCTCCGGCTGAGAATGAGCTTTTTGTAAACGGAACCCCGGTTCCCAATCGGAGCGATGTTTTTTTAGCCGGGAGAGAATTCCCCGTTCCGGTTAAGGATTTTGATAGTGTCTTGATTGATTTGGCGGATATGAAAAGCGAGGCCGGTTGTGCCAATATCGGCTCTTATTGTTCCGGTGACTCCGAAGGTGCCATTGTTTCCGCTAACGGGATTTATTTTAATGGTGACAAGCATGGTCGACATATTGTTTTGAAGGCGGACGGCACGATGGAAGTTTCTCGGGTTTTGAATATGTCCTCCAATGAAATAAAGACCGAGTCCGCCCCCGTCACTTATCCCATTCCCGATGAGGGGGTGATTTTTGTCGAGGATGATGTCTGGGTGGAAGGGATTATTGATAATAAACGGATAACTATTGTTTCTGCCAATCTTACACCGGGCAATGCCACCAATATGTATATAAAAAGAGATATAGTGTATACTAATTATAACGGGGACGATGCTATCGGTTTGGTGTCTCAGGGTAATATCGATACTCTTGGTGATAGTGAGAATGATTTGAGGATTGACGGGGCGATGTTGGCGACAACCGGAAAGGTGGGTAGGATTCATACCGGAGGCGATTATAAAGATAACATTACCATTTATGGAGCGATTGTTACTCGATTGGGTTACGGATTCAGTTTTGATGACGGAACCGGTTATGCCAATATAAATTTGATTTATGATAATAATTTGCTGTATTCTCCGCCGCCTTATTTCCCGACCGGAACAAATTACACCATAGATTCCTGGGAGGAATTATAAAGAAAAATAAAAAACAAAAAGATGAAATTTTTTAGCAAGAAAATAATCGATTTTTCCGATAATGCCGTGGGTTTAAGTATAACCGACGATCGAGTTAGAATTGTCCATCTGGAGGATCGCAAAATAAAAGGCTACAACTCGGTCTATGTGCCGGAAGGTATTGTGCGAGACGGGGAAATCGTTGATAAAGGCAAGCTTTTTAAATTTGTGGAAGAGGCCTTCAAGAAAGCCCGACCCAAGAGAATAAAGAATAAGAAAGTGCGGATTGCTCTTTCCGAATCCAAATCCTTTTTGCGCTTAATTTCAATGCCCCAAATGGAAGAAAAAGAAATTGCAGAGGCGATAAAATGGGAAATTGAGGCCAATATCCCCATGGCGCTCGACCAAGTTTATTATGATTGGCAATTGGTGAGAAATACTTTTATTGAAAAAGACGGTGAGCTGAAAGTGCTTGTCTTGGCGGCTTCCAAGAAATTAATTGATCAATATTTACAGACTTTGGAGGAATTCGGTCTGGAGGTGGTAGGAATTGAATCGGAGACAACCGCTTTGACCAGAAGCTTGTTGAGTGAAAAAAATGTCGGGAAAACTTCTCTAATAATTAATATTGATAAAAATAAAACCAGCTTTATTTTTGCGGTTGATAATATTCCTTGCTTTACTTCCAGTATTCCGGTTTCCGAAAAAAATGTTATTGGAGCGATTGCTAAAAAATTCAATATTTCCAATCAAAAAGCGGAGGAAATAGAAAGAAAGGACGGAATCGGTTCTTTTTTTGAGGATGACGCTTTGTTTGAGGCTATTCGTCCGGTATTGGACGGTCTGATTTTGGAAATCCAAAAGACCATCGATTTTTATTTGGAAGGTTTAAACTACTCCGACTCGGTGGATGATATAATTATCTGCGGAAAATTAGCCAAAGCCAAAGGGATGATTCCCTATCTTTCCAGAAATCTTGGCAAAGAGGTGACTGATGGCGATGTGAGAAATGGGATGAGTCAAAGCGTCAAGGATATTTTAATTATTAATAAGGATGAATCGATAAAATATGCAGCCGCTATCGGTTTGTCGCTTTGGGATAAATAAATAAAAAAATAATTTTTTTATGAAAGTTAAATTAAATCTCTTGCCGAAGAGCAAGGAGAAAAAATTAAAAAGTAAAAAGATTTTGCAGTTTTTGATATGGCAGGAAATAATGATTATCGCGGCTACCGTTTTTTTCTTTGGCTTAATAAAGGGAGTGGAAAGAGTGGCTGATTTGCGCTTGAGCCAGGTAAATCAAGAAATTTCCTCCAGTGGCAGGCAAGAAGAATATAAAAAAATAAGAGAATATGAAAACAATATAAGATCTTCGGTCGAGATGATAAATCTAATCGATTCGGTCCAAAAAAGTGAGATTGATTGGATAGGTACTTTTGTTAAGTTTCCCGATATTTTTGCGGAGGGAATTATAATCGATTCGATTAAGGGTGACGGTTATAGGGTGACTGTCGGCGGAATGGCCGAAAGTCGGGATGCTTTGATTCAAATAAAGAAATCTATGGAAGAAGATGATTGTTTTGAGGAAGTGAATATTCCCTTAAATGATATAGTTTTAAAAAAAGATATAGATTTTCAGATTAAATTTAAAGTTAATGACAAATGTCTAAAAGTTTATGAAAAATAATTTATTTTTCAAAAAAAATAAATATCCTCTGACAATAGCTATTCTTATTTTGATTTGGACTAGCTTTCTTTTCTTGGTAATTTTGCCTGAGAAAAGTTTTTTGCATAATAAATTTGTTGATTTGGAAAAAGAAAAGATAAAAAACAAAGCAAATAGCGAAAAATTAAGCAGTTTAGGCGAATTAAAAAGGATATCTGAAATGATTGATGGTGAAAAAGAGACCTTGGAAGTTATTTTTTTTGAAGATCAAATTATTGATTTGGTAAGCGAATTGGAAAAAATAGCTGAAGAGACAGGCAATGAGATAAGTATCTCGGTGGCCAATGAGGATGGTCGCAGGATTGAAGCTGTTAATACTGTGAAAGATGAGAAGAAAGAAGACGATTTTCTAAAAAATTTGCCGACTCAAGATTATTTTGAAATCGATATTACTTTGGAAGGAAATTACAATAAAACCTTGAATTTTGTCAATAAAATAAAAAATATCGGATATTATAATGTGATTAGATCTTTTGAAATGGGGATGCGGGACGGGGAATTGGAGAGACCTGATAGGATGGCTGGAACCGGGATGATAACAAATTTGTCGCAAAGTGAGATTTCCGAGGGCGATGCACTTCCTGAGGAGAAAGGATTTTTGGAATCTAAATTTAAAGTTTTATTTTATTTAACGGGAAAAAAAGATGAAAAAAGGTAGAAATTTAAAAGAAATTTTTAAAAAGGAGAATTTTGATTTAGTCAAAATAAGGGAAAATTTTTGTGCCGGTCTTTTGCGTAATGCAATTTTAGTTTTTATGTTTTTTCTTTTAGTTACAGCGGTTTTAAGCTTAATGATTATTTACAAATATGTATATTCCTCGGTTTGGAGTGAAGAAGAGAAAGCTAATTATTTAAAAGAAGTTAGTCGAGGGGGAGTAAGTTTTGATGAAAAAAATTTTTACAAGGTGGTTGGAAAAATCAAGGACAGAAGGATGAATTATGAAAAAAAAGATTTTTTGCAGACGAGGGATATTTTTACCGATAAAATGGAGAGGTAATTTAGTTGTCAAATATTTTGCTCGGTTGTGATTGAAAATTAAAATTGTCCACAACGCTGGAACGGCAAAATATTTTACAAACAAAAAACACCCAATGTCGGTGTTTTTTGTTTATGAGCGCTCTCTGCGGGAATCGAACCCGGAATTATTTTCTTGAAATCTGTGCCCCCGTCAGGACTCGAACCCAAAATTCTTGGTCCGAAGCCAAGCGTGATATCCGTTTCACCACAGGGGCGGTATTTTTTCAAATATTAAATAATGGCACCATTGCCTCGAGAGCTACTTTTTCTTTTGGGGGCGACTACTGGGAATCGAACCCAGATTCTCGGTGCCACAAACCGATGTCCTACCACTGAACGATAGTCGCCATAAGCACCTCAAAAGAATACCATAGAAAATCCGGTAAATCAAGAGTTATAGACAAATTTTTGGGTTTTATTTTATTTTGGGTTATAATTTTAATGTAAAAGAGGGTAATTTTTTTAGGCAACATTATGAATTTTTTAAAATATTTAAGGTGGGCGACAAGTCTCTTGATTTTGTCAGCCGGTTTGTGGCTTTTGTTTCAAGAACCTAAACATGATCGGCTTTGGGAGGAGGGTCAAGAAAAAATGCCCCGAATAGAGATTGAAAAAGAAAAAATGAAGGTTTTTAATTATCGGGATTTCGATTGGACGGATGATGGTAAGGCGGAAGTCGAGTATATTGATAAAGAGTTTGATCTAAGTAAATTGGAAGGAACGGATGTGATTATTTCTCATTTTTCTGATTTTGAGGGATTGGCGCATATTTTTTTGAGCTTTCGCTTTAACAACGGTGAAAATCTGGTTGTTTCAGTAGAAACCAGGCGGGAGAAAGGTGAAAAATTTTCTCCTTGGTTGGGCTTATTGCGTCGATTTGAAATTATTTATGTGGCGGGAAGCGAGCGGGATATAATCGGGGTGCGGACAGATATCCGCCGAGAGAGAGTTTATATTTATCCGACTGTCGCCGACAAGGAAAAATCTCAAGAACTCCTAATATTACTTTCGGAAGACATCAACCATGTTTATGCCAATCCGACTTTTTATAATACACTTTCCAATAATTGCATTAATTCCATTACTCGAAGAGTGGAAGATATTTCTATAATAAAGTTCCCGCTTTCTTATAAAACTTTTTTACCCGGCTTTATGGATGAGATTTTGTATGATGTTAAGCTGATTCCTAATGATAAATCCTTCCAAGAGACAAAGGATTTATATCTTATTGATAATGATAAGGTTAATAGGAGAGACTTTGATTATTCGAAAAAAATCAGAAAATAGAAAAATAATTTTTCTCGGGTTAATAATAAAGGAAAGGGCGGCTTGAAATAATTTGAAAAATTCCTTTTTTTGTAATATAATTTGAATTGAGAAGATTTTTTAAATATTAATCTTTGGTCTTATCTTATATGAAAAATTTTTTAAAACCGACCGGTCTTTTTTTGGTTTTATTGCTTTTGTTTTCAGGTTGCAGTTTGAGCGGAGGAAGTCAATCCTCCGGAAAAGTGGGGGGAGTTTTAAAATCGACTGATTCCGGTTCAAATTGGGAACTTAAAAACAGAGTTAATGAGAAAACCACTATTAATAAAGTGGACGTTTTCAATATGGTGATCGATCCGATTGATACGAATAGAATTTATTTGGGTACCAGAGACAAAGGGGTGGTTTTTTCCAAGGACGGGGCTGAGAATTGGGAAAAAATGAAATTTCCCGGCAATAAGGTTTATGGAATCGCTATCAATCATTTTAAGCCGGGTAATATTTACGCTACCGGAGTGGAGAATAATCGGGGTAAAGTTTATCGAACCGATAATTATGGAGAGGATTGGCGAGAGATCTATACTGAGCCGGCAAATGGAACCGTAGTGACATCTCTGGCTTTGGATGAGAGCAATGCCGGAACGGTTTATCTGGGTACTTCCGGAGGCGTGGTAATCAAGACGGTGGACGGAGGAGTGAGTTGGAGAAATCTTTATATCGCTTCCGATGCGGTGACGAAGATATTATTCGGCGGAGGCACTGATAGACATATTTACTTTATGATAAATAAAAAAAATATCGTCGTTTCCGATATCGATGGAAGCAATTTTCGATTGATCGGCGCCAAAATGTCCGATGAGAATTCAAAAATGGGGGACATTTATTCCATCGCTACCAGCAAAAACGATTCGGGCGGTTTGTATATAGGAACGGATAACGGAATGTTTCGAAGCTTTGACGCAGGAGAAAATTTGGAAGAAATAGAGATAATTGCCAGCTCCAAGGAATTTCCAATCAGATCTATCGCCGTCAATCCGAAAAATTCCCAAGAATTGATTTATAGTGCCGCTCAAGCTATTTACAAATCAACCAATGGAGGAAAAAATTGGTCAACCTATCAATTGGATACCGGCAAATTAATTTCTCAAATTTTATTTGATTCGGATAATGTGAATACGGTCTATGCCGGCTTAAGGGATTTTAACTAAATTAATATTTAATTTTAAAAATATGTACAAAAAAGCGATTGAGGATAAAAAAAAAGAATTGGAAGGGGCGATTGAGCATTTTAAGGTTGAGATGTCCAAAATTAGAACCGGCCGAGCCAATCCGGCTATCTTGGAGGATTTGTTAGTGGATTATTACGGGGTAAAAACGCCCCTTAAGCAAATAGCCAATATCAATGTGCCGGAGGCCAGAACTTTATTGATTCAGCCTTGGAGCAGAGACAGCTTGGCCAATATCGAGGCGGCCATTAAGAATTCAGATTTAAATTTATCTCCCAATAATGACGGGGAAGTAATCCGTATCAATATTCCGCCGCTTAATCAAGAGAGAAGAGCGGAGTTGGTCAAGATGTTAAATAAAAAAGCCGAGGAGACAAGGATTGGTGTGCGGAATACTCGGGAAGATATTTGGCAGGAAATACAGGAAATGGAAAAACGGGGGGAAATCGCCGAAGACGATAAATTTAGGGGCAAGGAGCGCTTGCAGGAAACTATTGACGAATATAATAAGAAAATCGATGAATTGAGGGCCAAGAAAGAAGATGAAATTATGACGGTTTAATTTTTTGGAAATTAAAAAAGAATGCTTTCTTAATTCAAAAAAAAGAGACAAAATATGATAAAATTGGTAAATACGGTAGTTTTTTTGATAATCAATGAGAAAAATCAGGTTTTGCTGACGAGAAAAGTAAAAAAAGAAAAATCCAAAAAGGAGAGTGGTCCGGTTGTTCAGATTATTAAAAAAGTTGAAGATTTGGAGACCAAAGAAGAATGGTCTTTGTTGGTAAACAACATTGGAGACGACGAGGATCCGCGGACGGTTATTCGGCGAGAAATAAGTAAAAAGCTCGGTTGTGAAGCCGGAGTCTGTGTTTATTTTAATCTTTATTTTCATCCTATTTCAGAAAATTTTATTAAAAAAACCGTTTATTTTTATGGAGATATAAAAGGTGAAGCAAGTCTAAATGAAGATTCTACGGTTTTGGAGTGGGTTGATTTGGAAAAAGAAGAGATTAAAAAACTGAATTTACCTTCGGATCAGGAGGAGGCATTGTTTGATTTTTCGGATTTTTTGCAAAGGAAGTTTTTGGAGCAGATAGACTAGTCTTTTTAAAATCAAGCTTTTGTTTTAAAGAAGCGAAAAAAATCGCTTTTTAAAATATTTTTTGCGGTTTTAAGGATGCTTTAAATTAAGTCCTGTTTACTTTTTGAGTTTTTGATATTAAAATGAAGTAAAACAGCTTTTTTTTATTTTTTTAATCAGTAATTTTGAATGTGTTATGTCTTCAGCGCAAGTTTTAGAAATTCTTTTCGGATCAAGGTCTCGAGCCAGAATGATGCGTTTTTTTATTTTAAACAGCGGCAATGAATATCCTTTGTCTGAGATTGTGTCAAAAAATTTAATCAATTCCTCCGAGGCTCGCAAGGAATTGAAGGCTTTTAGAAAAGCCGATTTTATAAGGGAAAGAACCCGAAAGAAAAAAAAATATTATTATACAAATTTGAATTTCCCCTTTTTTCAAGAATTGGAGAGGCTGGTAATAAAATCGGATATTTTCCCTCAATGCGCCAGTTTGCAGAATGTCAAAAAAATAGGGGATGTCAAATTGGTTTTAACGACCGGTGTTTTTATGAACTATTCCAAAGGTAAATTAGATCTTCTTTTGGTGGTGGATAATGTCAGTCGTACCAAGCTTAGGACACTCATAAATCATTTGGAGGCCGAAGTGGGCAAAGAAATTCGGTATATGGTTTTGACGGGAGAGGAACTGAATTATCGCTTGAATATGTTGGATCGATTTTTAATAAATATCTTTAAGGAACCGCATGAGGTTTATTTCAGTAAACTCCCTAAAATAAAACAAATTGTTTCCGTCTTGAAAAAATAATTTAAAATATGTCTAATGAGATAAAGCAATTTTTTAAAAATAATCTCCTACTCACTATTTTCGGAGGAGCTTTTTTTTTGGCCATTTTCAATTTTGTATCCGCTTTTTATTTCGTGGGAAAGCTTAATAATCTGGTCATTCTTCATTATAACGTTTATCTGGGGGTTGATCTGATGGGGGACAAGAATCAAATTTATTTGATTCCTTTGGTGGGATTGTCTTTCGGTTTGGCAAACTTTATTTTAGCCGCTTATTTCTTTTTGAAAAAAGAAAGAATGCTCTCGCATATTCTTTCTTTGGCCACCTTAATTATTCAGTTGGGCGTGAGTGTGGCCAGCGGGTCTTTGATTTTGATAAATTATTTTTAGCTTTAATTTTTGCGTTTTTTGAATTTGGCGGCTTATTTTTAGTCCGGTTTTTAATGTAAGGGTAAATTTTAAACCTAATTTTTTTAAGAAGAATTCTTTTAATAGTTCAGTCAAGGAGTTGTGCTAATTTTTTAAATATGTTTAAATGTTTTAGTGATTGATAGGGAAATAATTTCGAAACCGCAATATTGGAAAAGTTTTTTACTCAATAACACTTAATTAATTCAGTTAAAATTTGAAGATTAAAATTTTTATGTTTAAATTTCCTAGTCCTTATCCGGACAACGAAGAAGAAAAAAAGACACAACGCGCCTTGGAAGTAATTCCGGGTATTTTAACTTGGGCGACTCTATTGGGAATGCCGATTTTTTCTTTTTTTCTTCCGGTTTGGGTATCGGTTTTTGTTATTCTTTTTGATATTTATTGGATTCACAGGACAATTTTTATCTCCGCTTATTCAGTGAGCGCTTATAAGAAATTAAAAAGAGGCAAGAATACTGATTGGTGGGGAAGGTGTCAGAATATTCGTGAGCCGGAAAAATATGCGCAAGTTTTAAGAGATAAGGTTGACAGACTAAAGGAATCATTAAAAAATGGAATGACTTTTTCTCAAAAAATGAAAATACGCAGAGAAATACGAATGCTCAAGAATGAGTGCAGAGATGTCGTTAAATTGGAGCCGATCAAAGATTATATTTGGGACTGGCGGGAAATTATCCATGTAGTTATGTTGCCGACGGCAGGAGAGCCAGCCAGTGTAATTGAACCAACTATTGAAGCGATAAAAAATAGTAATTTTCCCAATAAACAAATTATAATTTTATTGGCAACTGAAGAGCGGGAAGATAAAAAGAAACGCACAGAAAAAGTAAATTTTCTTAAAAATAAATTTAATGGCGTGTTTCGGGATTTTTTGGTAACGACACATAAAGTGGCGGAAGGTGAGATGAAGTGTAAAGCCTCGAATGCAACCTTTGCGGCTAGAGAATTGAAGAAATATTTGGAAGAAAAAAGAGTTAATTTCAAGAAAGTGGTTTTTTCTAACTTTGACTGTGACAGTGTCTGTCATAAAGAATATTTTGCAGCACTGACTTATCAATATATTATTGATCCCAAGAGACTGCAGCGTTCTTATCAGCCAATCCCGATGTACCATAATAATTTGTGGGATACCAATGCTTTTGTACGAGTGATTGTTACCAGCTCATCTTTTTGGCATATGTTTCAAAGCACTAGAAAAGAAATGGTAACTTTTTCTTCACATAGCGAGCCCTTTGATACTTTGGCGAAAGTTGATTTTTGGCCGGTTAATATGATCAGCGAAGACTCAATTATTTATTGGAAATGTTTTGCTTATTATAACGGGGATTATCAAGTGACCCCGATTTACTTACCGATTTCATTGGATGCGGTTTTAGCCGAGTCTTATTGGCAAACTATTAAAAATCAATATTTCCAAAAAAGACGTTGGGCCTATGGAATTGAAAATTTTCCAATCATAATGCGTTCTATTTGGGGAAATAGGGCGATTAAATTAAAAAAGAAACTGGGAATTGCCTTTGAAATGTTGGAAGGTCATCATTCTTGGGCTACCGCACCTTTCATTTTGGCTTTTTTGGGTTGGATGCCTTTGATATTCGGGGGAAGTGAATTTAACGAGAGTGTTTTGGCGCATAATTTACCTTTTATTACCAGAGGCTTGATGAGTCTGGCGATGTTGGGATTGATAATTTCAATGTCATTAAGTTTTTTATTGATGCCTTCAAGACCGAAAAAATATTCTCGCTGGAAATATATTAATATGATTTTGCAGTGGGCTTTGATTCCGGTAATTGCTCCGACTTTGGGAGCGCTGCCGGCGATTGATTCGCAAACCAGAATTTTAATCAAAAAATATTTTACCGAATTTTGGGTGACACCCAAAGGCAAATAATTTTTTAATATCTATGGATTTGAAAGATTTTATTATAATTTTTAGAAAAAATAAGCGATGGTTCTGGGGCGCTTTTTTGTTGACTTTTGTTTTCGGTTTGGGAGTCTGGTTTTCTTTGAGTGGTCTTTATAAAGCGGAGGTCGATTTGAATATTACGCGGACCGGTTATCAAAAAGAAACTTCCGAATATCGTTATGATGAGTTTTATCGTCTGCAGGCCGATGAAAGATTTGCCGATACGGTGGTGCGCTGGATCGGCTCGAAGAGGATTCAATCAGATATTATTCGAGAGTCCGAAGGGGTTTATTTTTCCAAGCTCAAAGGTCAGAGATTGTCTTCTCAGATGATTAAAATATCTTTTTTGATTAAGGATAAGGAAAAGGCTGGAGAGATTAGTCGGATTGTTTCTCAAATATTAAATAATAAAACCGATGAACTTAATTTCGAGCAAAAAAATCCACAGTGGTTTAAACTTTTAGTCAGCGCTCCGGTAGTGGATAAATACGGTTTGCCGTGGTGGCAAATGGCAATATTGCTTTCGGCGCTGGGATCTTTTGCCGGTTTCTGGGCGGTTTTGGTTAGGCATTATTGGGAGTAGTATTTTTTATCAAGGATGCAAATAGTCAAAAATAAGAAATTAAAAAATATGAAAATAGGCATAGATATCAGATGCTTGTCTGAAGGAAGACGGACTGGAGTGGAGGAATACAGTCTCAATCTTTTGGAAAAAATTTTTAAGGAGGACGACAAAAATAAGTATGTCCTTTTTTTGAATTCTTGGAAAAAGCCTAAATTAGAGCTTGATTTTTTCAAAGATTGTAAAAATGTTGAAATAAAAATTTCTCGTTTTCCAAATAAGGTATTAAACTTTTTTTTGTGGTATTTTAATTGGCCGAAATTGGATAAGTTAATCGGAGGAGCGGATGTTTTTTTTATGCCCAATTTAAACTTTGTCGCTTTGAGTCCGGAAGTCAAACTTATCCTGACTGTACATGACTTGTCTTTCGAATATTATCCGGAAACTTTTTCCTGGAAGAGGCGCCTTTGGCATATTTTTATCAATCCGCGAAAGATAATTCGGCGCGCCGATAAAGTTTTGGCTGTGTCCGATTCGACTCGTAATGATTTAATCGGTTTTTATAGGATAAACCCGATTAAAGTGGAAACGGTTTATAACGGAGTGGGAGAAGCTTTCGGTAGGATCGATAGGAATAATCCTCGACTTTTGGAAATTAAGGAAAAATACGCTTTACCCTTTAATTTTATTCTTTTTCTGGGAACTTTTGAGCCGCGTAAAAATATCGGCGGAATTGTTAAGGCTTATGAGCGGATGCGTCAGGAGGGTGGAAATCAACTGGAAAAATATAAATTGGTGATTGCCGGCTCCGAGGGTTGGAAATCTGATAAATTAAAGAGAGAAATAATAAATTCTCCTTTAGCTAAAGATATTTATCAAGTTAAATTTATTGATGAAGAGGATAAAATTTTTGTTTATAATCTGGCCTCTCTTTTTGTATATCCTTCTTTTTTTGAGGGCTTCGGATTACCCCCATTAGAGGCGATAAAATGCGGAGTGCCGGTTATCGCTTCCGATAATTCTTCCATGATTGAGACTGTGGGAGAGGCCGGAATTCTAATAGATGCTTTTTCGGCCGATGAGATCGCTTTGGCGATGAAAGAATTTTTAATTGACAAGGATTTAAAAAATGAATTTCATTCGGCCGGAATTAAACAGGTTCAAAAATTTACTTGGACCAGGACGGCTAAAAAATTTTTGGAGATTGTCGAAAAGATTCAAGTTTGAAGATTTTCTTAAATGCAACAAACAGTCGACCTTGTCAATATTGCTATATTTCAGGCGGATTGTTATACTAAGGATACTTTTTTATTTGAATAAGATTAATTTTTAATAAAAAATTATGGAAGAAAAAGAAAAAAATGAAATCCGCGAAGCGGAAATTGATGAAATTGGAAATGAATCGGAGAAGAATGATAATAATCAAAAGAATTATCGAACGGAAGTCATTTTAATTTTGATAATCGGGTTGCTTTTGGGAATTATGCTTAAAGCCGAGGCTTTGAAAAATATCAGTATCGGATTTAGCGATTATAAGGTTAATGGCGGTTCGCAAGACTATGATGTTGAGCAGATAGAGAAAGAGATGAAGGAAAAACAGGAGGCTCAAAAAGCCGAAGCGGAGGCTAATGCCAAAAAAGCCCAAGAGGCAAATAATGAACAACAAACTGCACCTGTCGAGTAAAATAATAATCAAGTAAATTAATTAATTAACAAAATAATTGCCTTGTCGGGTGTCGGAAACACTTACGCGCAAGGAAAATTTTATGACTGAAAACAGCAAAAAAGAAAGCAATGACGAAGAGGTTGTTGCCGAAAAAGAAAATGATCTTGAAGAGGTTATTGCCGAAAACAACGAGACTGAAGAAAACAAAACAGAAGAATCAAAAAAGATGAAAAATTTGATCTCTTTAACCATTTTATTGGGCGGACTTTTTTTGGGAAGTTTATTTGTGGATTTTTCTCAATTGATCAAGGGGGGTGGAATTTCTCAAAAGATTCTTAAAGACAAAGATATTTTTCAATTAGATGGAAAGACTTGGGTGGCTTACAGCGATCCGATTATTGAAGTGAGTGTTATCAATGACGAATCTTGCGAAGAGTGCAATGTGGATGAAATTATGCTTTCCTTGAAGAAAATAATGCCGACCATGCTTACCAATAAAGTGGCTTTCGATTCGGAAGAGGGTAAAAAATTGATTCAAGATTTCGAAATCAAATCTTTGCCGGCTTTTATTTTTGCCAAAGAAATCGAGGATACGGATATTTATGCTCAGGCTCAGGAGATTTTTATCGAAAAAAACGGTCAATATTTTATGGATAGTGGCAAAGCCGGAATTCCGGTGGGTAAGTATTTGACTCTGCCAGAAATTAATGAAAATGTTGTTAAGTACGGTCCGGATGATGCCAAGGTTAAAATTGTCGAATATTCCGATTTTCAGTGTCCTTATAGTCAGATGTTTCAAAAAACCATAGATGATGCTTACGATACTTACGGAGATAAGGTTCAGTTTATATTTAAAAATCTTCCTCTGGAGCAAATTCATCCCCGAGCCAAAGCGGCCGCTTTGGCAGCCGAGTGTGCCAATGAACAAGGTAAGTGGAGGGATTATAAAGACAAGCTTTTTGCCGAACAGAAAGTTTGGAGCGAAGCCAAAGATAATAAAAACTTTGTCAGTTATGCCACTCAGTTGAAATTAGATACGACTAAATTTAATCAATGTATTACCGAGGGTCGATACAATGAAAAAATCGAAGCCGATCTTAAGGAGGCGGAGAGCTTCGGGATTAGCGGAACCCCGGCCATCTTTATTAATGATAAATTTAAAAACGGAGCTATTCAAGCTTCCGAGTTAAAAAAGATTATTGATGAGGAGTTGGGTGAAGGAGTTGAGACTGAAAATATTGAGACCGAAGAAGAAACGGTTATTCCGGTTGAGGAATAAAAAAATGCTTTATTTAAAAACATCCGCCTTGGGCGGATGTTTTTGCTTTAAATAAAAAATTCTGGTATAATTAGTTTAAAATATCTTTTTTAAAATAAAAAATGTCTTAAAATAAAATATGGCTGGCCGAAAACGTTTCGGACATCATCTTCGGGCTGGATGCGGACCTGCGCTAC
>JAZHDF010000072.1:0-2737 GCA_036584565.1 Candidatus Moraniibacteriota bacterium | reverse complement strand
AGGAAAAAGCGGTTCTTTTTAAAAAGGGAGATGAAATAATGTTTCCGGAAATAGAAGAAAAAAAATCTAAAAAATACAAAAAGCCGGTAGCTATTGTTTATTTTTGCCAAGCTTGCGGTCAAAGGAGAGCTTGTCGGGTGGACGGGGAGTTGAGCGAGTGTTGTAAGTGTTCGGATGAAGTCAAAAAGTGTCCCGATTCGAAAAAATATTTATATCGGGAGGATTGCAGTGTTAAATTCAACTGTTGCTTGAGTAATCCATAGGGAGGATAAAATTTTGATAAAGTAATCGGGAGGTGAGTATGGGAAGGGATGAGGATGTTCCGATAGTTTTTTTTCTGTATTGCCGCCATTGTGATCAAATTTGCGGTTGCGAGATGAGCGGAGTGCGGAAATATTGTCCCGCGAATGAGAAATATTGCCCTTGCAGGATTTTTCCGGGCAATTATAAATTACTTATAAAAAAGGACGAATGTCCGGAGTGTATTTCCGGACCACCGCACTTCTTTACCGAAGCGGGTCTGTATATCCCTTAAAAAGATAAAAAATCTTTTGATTTTGTTTGGAGTGTCGAGAGAGAATTCTCTCGACACTTTTTTGTTTTTGCTTATTTCAGATTTAGATAATATAATAGAATAAAAGAAAATATTTTTGTTTATGAAGAATTTTTTTAAATTTACTTTTTTTGTGTTGGTCTCAATCGGGGTTGTTTTTGGCGCCACTTATATTTACGCTTTTTCTCCTTACTTTGTTTTTTATCCTGAAGCGGATGTTGCAAGGGGCGAGTTTTCTCCCGAGCAGTCTTTGGTTATTAAATTTCCCAAAGCTATCAATACTGAGTATTATCGGGATAAGATAAAAATTACTCCCGAGACTTCTATGAAGGCGGTGATTAATGAGGAGTTGAATCAAGTGGTGATTACTCCCAAGAGCGCTTGGAAGGTAAATGCCGATTATCGGGTGGAAATTCCTAAGGGGCGTACGGAGAATTTGATGCAGATGGAGGGTCGGGTTTTTAATTTTAAAACAGTCGATTATCCCAAGGTGATCTCGAGTAATCCCCAAGCCGGAGAAACAGATGTTCAATTGGATATCGAGGATCCGATAAGGGTTGAGTTTGACAAATCGACTGAACATTTTTTTATTGATTTTCGTTTGACTCCTCGGGTGGAATTGGATTTTCAAAACAACAAAGAAAAAACCGAATTCAGTATTTTACCCAAAGAAGCTTTGGGCGAGGGGATGAGTTATAAATTGGAAATTTTTGCCAAAGCCAAGTATGCTCCCGACAATAGTTATTATAAGATTTATGAAACTTCCTTCACTACTTTGCCTCCCAAGCCCAAAACTTGGGCGCAAAATCTGCAAGAGCGATTGACTCAGGCCAAGAGGTTTACTCCGGCTCAAATTAAGGAGGGGAAATATATCGATGTCAATTTGGCCACTCAAATAATGACGATTTTTGAAAACGGCAAACTTATCGATTCTTACTTGATTTCATCCGGTAAGCGCGGAATGGATACTCCCAAAGGAGAGCATCAAATTTACAATAAATTTCCGCGTCCATGGTCCAAAAAATACGGTTTATATATGCCTTTTTGGATGGCGATTACTTCCGATGGCAAATACGGCATTCATGAGCTTCCCGAATGGCCGGGCGGTTATAAGGAGGGACAAAACCATCTTGGGATTCCGGTTTCTCACGGTTGTATGCGGTTAGGAGTCGGACCGGCGGAGTTTGTTTATAATTGGGCGGAGATTGGAACGAAAGTTTTAGTGTACTGATTTAAGAATTTAGGAAGTTGGGAATTTAAGAATTTAAGACTCGGGATTTTTAATCGTAACTTTTAATTTTTCATTTTGAATTTTTAATTAAACACTGTGCCTTTGGATTTTTTTTCAAAAACAAAATTACCCCAAAAATTATCCCCTGAAATGATGAGGGTTGTTGAGGATTTAAAAAAATCTTCCAATAAAGAGGAGTGTTTAAAAAGAGTATATGATTTATTAAGCGATAAATACCAAGGTGTACGAGTAAAAACTTATTTAAAATTTCCAACCGTTTTTAAAAAGGATGTTAATTTTTTTTGGAACCAAGGGGGATTTTTACACTGCACCAATATGAATTATTTGGCTAGGGTTTTTTTGGTGGGGAGCGGTTTTTTCAGAGAAGAAGATGTGATTTTAAGGTGGACTTTGATTTGGTATATTTCACCTCATCAATATCTGAGAATTAAGATTGCCAAAGATAAATTTATTAATGTGGATATCTGGGCAAAAGATTTCGGGATAAAATTCGGTGATTATGCGAGAGGATTTAATTGAGAATTTAAGAAGCTAGAAACTTGAGATTTTGGGAATCTGAAGATGAAAGAGTTTATAAAATTTTAATTTTTAATTTCGGGTCAATTTTGTTGTATGCTTGATTTTAAAAAAATATTTTTGCTTGGATTTTCTCTGGCCACTTTATTTCTCTGGCCACTTCTTTCCAAAGCTGTATGTAGCGATTGCTTGAGTTTTCAAGTTCAAGCCCCAATTCCTTTACTATGGACGGGAGGAATAGTACCGTTTCATGTTCCGGATAATTTATTCGTTACTCTCAAATTTCCGGATCATTTTAAGGGATATGTAGCCGGCAGTAAACATACTTATTCTTTTCTGCCCAGCAATAATCTTTTGGGCTTAAATCAGCATACTTTTAATTCTTCGGCTGTTATTGAACCCGGATCGGTGGGATC
>JAZHDF010000071.1:0-14988 GCA_036584565.1 Candidatus Moraniibacteriota bacterium | reverse complement strand
AATGAATTGGCGAGTGTAAACTTGACGCTGCAATGTTACATTATTTGACAAAAATCATTTTTTATGATACGATTCTTTTATTGATATAATATTATTAATAAAAGAAATGAATATTTTTGAATTTAAGAAGAAAGTGGAAGAATTACCATATTTTGAAACCAAAGAATTGAGGTTGATTTTGGGGGCGGATTTTACCGCCACAACTCTGGTCAATCTGAAAAATTGGATTAAAAAAGGTCACTTGGTAATGTTGAGACGCGGTTTGTATGTTTTGAGCGAGATTCAACACAAAGTTGATTCGGTTGTTTTTGCGACAAAAATTTATGCCCCTTCGTATGTCAGCATGGAAACGGCTTTGAGTTTTTACGGCATTATTCCCGAAGCCGTTTTTACCGTAACATCGGTGACAAGTAGAAAAACAAAATACTTCAATACGCCTCTGGGCAATTACAGTTATCGGAAAATCAAAAAAGAGGCTTTCGGGGGGTTTGAAACAAAAACCCAGAAAGGCATCTCCTTTAATTTGGCCCTGCCCGAAAAGGCGCTGGTTGATTTTTTATACTTAAATCGAAATATTTTAAACGGCGAGCGGGAGCAATTTCAAGGATATCGTTTTAATGAAGATTTTAAGTTTGATGCAAAGAAATTAATCACCTTTGCGGAGGCTTTTGATAATAAAAAACTGCTTTTTTTAACCAATAATTTTATTAAATATTATGTTACCCGATAAAGATTTTTTTAGAAAATACGCGCAAGAAAAAAATATTCCTTGGCAAGAAAAAAATATCTTGTTGGAATATCTTCAAACGCAGATTTTAAAAGCCCTTTCTCTTAGCTCTTATAATGACAGCCTTTCTTTTTTGGGCGGTACCTGTTTGCGTTTTGCTCATAATATCAATCGTTTTTCGGAGGATTTGGATTTCGATCTGATTAAAAAGGGAGGATTTGATGTGGAAAAATTGGCCGAAGAGATCGGTAAAAAATTGGAGTTACAGGGACTCCGGGTCGACGTAAAGACAAAAACGACAGAGAATATCTTTGTTGTGTTTTTCAAATTTAAAAATGTTTTGCGAGAGTTCGGGCTTAGCGCCTTAAAAGATCAGAAAGTTTTGGTTAAGTTTGAAATTGATTTCAGCCCCTATAAAAATATCAAAACCGAAACAAAATTCGCCGATAGTTTTAAAGAGAGATTTCCGATGTCGGTCAATTCATTGGAAACCCTGTTTGCGCAAAAGATTTTGGCTATTGTTTTTCGGCCTTATCAAAAAGGACGGGATTTTTATGATCTGGTTTGGTTTTTGAGCCAAAAAAACATTGAGCCGAATTATGCAATTTTTAAAGAAAAAGGCATCGCTATCAAAAATAGGGGAGAATTAATCGAATTTTTAAAAAAGCAGGCTGAGAAAAGCGATTTGACTCAAGCCGCCAAGGATGTGGAAAACTTTCTTTTTTATCCCGAACAGGCTCAGTGGATTTTGAAATTACCCCAATATTTGGAAAGTTTTAATGATGGGAAGTAGGAGGGGGTGATAATTAATAATGAAGAATTAAAAATTAAGAGTTGGGAAAGATTTTGTCATTGCGAGGAGGTACTCCGACGCGGCAATCTCGTCCGAGACTGCCACGCAATTTTCGAGTACCCCGGTCAGATATTATCTGACGGGGCAGGCAAAACTCCTTCGCAACGACAAGCAGGCGGGGAGATAGGAATTAAGAATGAAAAATTAAGAATTAAGAATTGGGAAAGATTTTGTCATTAGTCAACAGTCAAATGTCATCACAAAAAACATTGACAAAAGTTAGATTTTATGCAATTATATGTTTAAGTTTTTTGGGGTAGTTGTTTGAGAAAAATTTAGAAAAGAGGGAGATTTTTATGGAAATTTGCGGAATGACACTTGCTCAGTCTTTAGATCTTTTGGTTAATAACAAATTTTCCGAGTCGGAGAAATGTCATCGTTTGAGAATAAAGCGAGAAATTAGCCAAAAAATTTCCGGACGAAGCAATGGCGATGCGACCGTAGTTGCCTATGAGGTGATTAAAGTTTTATCATCGCTTCGCCAAGATATGAGAATATATCCCGAGGTCGGACTGGCCGACTTGCTTTCTCTAATTAATTCTAAAAGCGAGGGGTTAAAAAGAAATTTCCCCTCCGAAGTACAGAAAAAAATAAGAGATGTCATTTGCTGGCAAGAGTGGAGGTCTTTTCCTCCGACTTCGCCGGTGCATATTTTCAGACAATAGCTTTTTCTCAAGCCGGAACGGTTCAGTTGAACCGTTCCGGCTTTTTGTATTTTTATGGTCTCCCTTTTTTGAAGGGAGATTTTTGATAAGACAGAAGGATTCAAATCCCCCTTAATCCCCCTTTGAGAAAGGGGGAGATGGAAGGTGGGGATGGGGGTCAATAGACTTTAGCTTTGTTTTTTTGTATAATAACCGCAAAGAGAAACCTGCAATTTAAAAATAATTTTTTTATAAAAAATAAAATGGAAAACGAACAATTGATCGAGTATGTCTTGCAATTGATCCAGCAAGACAAAACCAAACAAGAGATCAAAGATTATCTCTCGGCGGTCGGCTGGCCGGAAAATGAAATCGATGCGGCTTATGCCAAAGCGCTTATCCGAATCGGGGTGCCGGTTCCTTCGGAAGCCATGCAGACCACTTTCGGCAAGAAGTCTTCCACCGCCGAAATCGCCGTCAATTTTCTGTCCTTTATCTTGCTCGGTATCGTGGCCATATCTCTGGGAACTCTTTTGTTTCAAGTGATCGGCAAATATTTTCCCGATCCGCTTGTTTATCGCTACGGCGCAACAATTTCCTCGGAAATCGTGCATTATTCCATCGCCGCTTTGATCATCGCTTTTCCTTTGTATTGGCTGGCGATTCGGTTTTGGTTTCGAAGCTTTTTGCGAGATGAGGGTAAAATGGAGACCACTCTCACCAAATGGCTGACTTATTTGGTTTTATTGGTAGCTTCTTTGGTTATCGTTGGAGACTTGATCACAGTCTTATTTACTTTTTTGCAGGGAGAAATAAGCGCACGCTTTTTCCTCAAGGCTTTGACTATCCTCTTGATTGCCGGTTTAGTTTTCGGTTTTTATTTTTTGGAAAGAAGAAAAATTCAATATCGCAGACCGGTTCATACTTCCGTTTTCAAAACTCTCGGCGGGGCGGTTTCTTTTTTGATTTTTTTGGCGATTGTTTTGGGATTTATGGCCGGAGGTTCGCCGGCGACGGAGCGCAAACGAACTTTTGACGAGCAACGAGCAAGTGATTTGTCTTCGCTGGAAAATTGTATCCAAAATTTTGCCACCAAATACAAAAGACTACCGACGACTTTGGCTGATTTGGAAAAAACCGAATATTCTTATTGCGCTTCCAAAAAAGATCCGGAAACCGGGACGGCTTACGAATATCGGGTTATCCAAGCTTCTCGCCAAACCGCGGGAAATATCGAAGGGGAATTTGAGCTCTGCGCCAACTTTTCTCTGAGCGGGGAGTATGGTGGCGAATATTATAATTCCAACAAATGGCGAGAACATACGGCCGGTTTGAATTGCGACAGCTCGATTGTGGTCTTGCAAAAAGGTCAGCTTCCCAATACGCAGGAAACTCCCGCTTCGGATCAAGCTCCGGAAAATTCCATCCAATGAGTTAAATAGTCTATAAAAAATTCAAAGCCGTCCCTGGGGCGGTTTTGTTTTTGGTCGGAAGATATTTGAATTGGCACAAGCGTGCTATAATAAAAAGGTAGTCGGGAGTAAGCAAGTTTTAAATAATTTCAAAAATATGAGCGTCAAAGAATCCTTGGAAAGTGTCCTCCGGGTGGCTCGCGCCGCTGTGCCGATGATTGTCGGAATTTTGCTTTTGATCAGTCTCCTTAATCCGGTTTTTCAAAAATATTATCCTTTGGTTTTTAGCGGTAATTACTTTTGGGATCCGCTTTGGGGCGCTTTGGCGGGAAGTATCGCTTTCGGTATGCCGGTAACCAGTTATATTGTCGGTGGGGAGCTTTTGCAAAGAGGCGTCAGTCTGGTGGCGATTACCGCTTTTATTTTAGCCTGGGCGACAGTGGGATTGGCGATGCTTCCGATTGAGATCAAATTTTTCGGAACAAAATTTGCTCTTTTGCGAAACGGTCTAAATTTCATCAATTCTATTATTATTGCCGTTTTGACGGTGGCGATTTTGAAAATATTATGAGTGATAAAAAAATATCATCGTCATGGAAGTTCTTGCTGGTGGTTGGGCTTATCTACGGATCGGTTTTTGCTTTCAAACGAGAGTTGGCGCTCGAGGCGTGGGGGGATTTTATCGCTACCCTGGGAAGAGTCTTGCCGGTAGTGGGGATTGTCTTTGGAGCGATGTTTATTTTAAACTTATTTTTAAGGCAAGCGATCATCAAGAAGCATCTGGGTCGGGATTCCGGAATTAAAGGTTGGATTTATACGATCATCGGTTCGATTTTTGTCGTCGGTCCGCCGTATTTTTTGATGCCGATGTTGAGCGAATTGAGAAGTCAAGGAATGAAAACCTCTTTGACGGCGGTCTTTCTTTCCAATCGGAGCGTCCAGCCGGTTTATTTGCCGGTGATGGCGAGTTATTTCGGTTGGAAATATGCCCTTTTGGTGTCATTTTTTATCATTAGTTTCTCAATTTTAAGCGGTTTGATCGTGGGTAAAACAATCAAAGAATAAATTAAATTTAAATCAAGATGGAAATTTTTGAAAAACAAAAATTAAAGCTGGATATCAAGCGAAAAATCGATGATTGTGTGAGAGCTTTTCCGTTTCATTTTTATGTGAATGTAATTATCAATTTGGTTTTAATTGGAATTATTTTGATATTATTGGCTTTTGTTGTCCTTATGCTGGTCAATTTGGGATTTGCCGACGGATTGGAGTATTTGATAATTACTATTCTTGTGTTGGGAACCATCCTCAAAGTTACGGGAAAAAGTTTTTTAAAAAACATTCGAGTTTTGCATCAAATCCAAGACGGGGATTATGCATTCGGTATCGAAGATCACGAGCTGGACAATATGATCGAGTTTGTCGAAGATTTGCCTCTCGCCAAAGATGAAGTGGAAAGAATGAGAAAAACTTTGTCTTTTGATAAAATAATCGATGTTTTGGAAGCGGTCGAGATTATAGTTTTGAAAGACGGGAAATGGGATTTGGAATTGGGGCTCAAATACGAAGCGGAGGGGATAATGAAAAAATATTTAAAACAAGAAAATGATGCAAAGGCGGATCTTGAAAGAAAAGAGTCTGAGAAAGAGTATTAGTTTATATAGGAAATAAAAGATCGGAAGGGCTAACGTATATTTAACGATGGATAAGAAAAATTGTCTCCAAAAAACGGATAGCGAGCTGGTAGAGTTGTCATTGCAAGATGAGAGATGGTTTTATTGTATCATTTTACGCTACGAAGAGGCTTTGCTTCGGTATATCAAGCGAATTTCCTATGCCACCCGGGAGGATGCGGAGGATATTTTGCAGGAAGTTTTTTTGAGCGTTTATCAAAATTTGAACGATTTTGACAATAGCCTCAAGTTTTCTTCTTGGATTTATCGGATCGCTCACAATAAAACGGTGAGCGCTTGGAGAAAAACCAATTCTCGACCCAAAACCGTTTCAGCCGACGAGGATTCGGATTTGTTCGCTTTTATCCCCAGCGACGAAGATATCCTGAAAAATCTGGAAAAGAAATGCGACGCCAAAAAGACAAGGGAGATTATCGGTCGAATGGACAAAAAATATCGAGATGTCTTGGTGCTTAAATTTTTGGAAGATAAAGATTATCGGGAAATATCGGATATTTTGAAAAAACCGATGGGTACGGTGGCCACTCTCATCAATCGGGCCAAAAAGAAAATGGAAGCGGAGTTAAATAAATTGGAAATTAAAAGTTAAGTTAAAAATATGAGCGAGAAAGCGAAAAATATTTTGGAAAAAATTCAGCAAGAAAAAATCAAACCGCGAGCCAGATATTTTTTTGTCCTTAGGGATTTGATTGTCTGGGGGTTGTTTGTTTTGGCGACGATGGTCGGCGCACTGGCGGTCAGTGTGATTATTTTCATCCTGATCGATAATGATTGGGATATTTACAAGCATTTGCAGAAATCTTTTTGGGGTTATGTTTTTGTCTCCTTGCCTTATTTTTGGTTTTTGATTTTGTTGGCGCTGCTCGGGGCGGCTTATTGGAATTATCGGCACACTCGAAAAGGTTATTTGCTCAATCCGTATGTTTTGTTTTTGGCGAGTTTCTTTTTTAGTCTTCTATTGGGTTGGGTTTTGTTTGTCGGCGGAGCGGGGGAGGGATTGGATCGGTTTTTCGGTCAAAGAATCAATTATTATTCCGGGGCTGAAGCGCACAAAATAGAAACTTGGTCCAATCCCGAGAGCGGTCTTTTGGCCGGAAAAATTATTGAGATTCGGGAGGGTTATTTTTTGCTTAATGATTTTAATTTGCAAAAATGGAAAATAGTCGAAGGGGAAACGATTTGGAAAAGAGGGGCGCAAAAAGAAATCGGAGAAAGCGTTAAAGTTATCGGAAACATTGAGGGCGAAGATATCTTTCGAGCGGAGGAAATTCGTCCTTGGCAAGGCGGACGGGGAAATTTGAAAAAAGGATCTGCGGGCGAGGGAGCCGGTTATCACCAGAGCGGACAAGGCAGAAATAGATAGTTTTTTCAGAGACCATTTTGGAGGCTCAATCTCCATGATGGAGGTTGAGTCTATTTTAAATATGAACTGGTAGCGAGTAGAATATTTATTTTCCCCAAAAAGTTCCTTTTTCTCCGGCCTTTCATTGCATCCGGCAGCTGCGAAAAAGAATCCTTTTTCGGGAAAATAAATTAAAAGACCGTCTTATTCAGGTAGGCTTTATCAGGTACAAATTATATTTCTCAGTGAAACTTAGATGAAAGAAATTTTTTTCGGAAGCGTATCAAATAATGAAACCGGCCGTTTCATTAAAAAATAATCGGGAAGGAGTCTTGCAAGAAATGCAATGCTTTTATCCCCAAAACACAATGAATAAAAAATTAATCGCCGGCTTGGCGTTAGCCACCGTGGTCTCGGTGGGAGCGGTTTCCGGAGCCAGCGCTTATCGAGGAGATTATACTAAACAAGGTCCGAATTATTCTCCCGAGAGACACGCTATAATGGAAAAAGCTTTTGAAACCAACGATTATAATCTCTGGAAATCTCAGATGGGAGACCGCGGAGTTACCAGAGTAATCAATGAGAGTAATTTTGCCAAATTTGCCGAAGCGCATCGTTTGGCGGATGAGGGAAAATATGACGAGGCGGATAAGCTAAGAGCGGAATTAAAATTAAGAACTAAAAACGGTGAAGCCCAAGGCTTGGGTCGAGGAAACGGAGAGGGCGGAAAAATGGGTGGTGGAATGCGACAAAATCAAAGATAGAGATAAAAGCGCTTCCAATGTCAGTCAAGGCTGATGTTCGGAAGCGTTTTTTGTTTTTTGTGGTATAATATATGTTGACGGGTTTTATTCTTAAATTTTTGTGATATTTTTTAGAATTATTTCTTTGTAAATTTTTTTATTTTATTAATATGTCAAAAAAGAACACAATAATTATCTTGGTATCTTTTATTTTTTTAGCTTTGCCTAAAATTGTTTTTGGCGCGCCGAGTATCACGGGGGTGAGTGGAAATATAGCCAATGGGGAATCCATTGTTATATCCGGAAGCGGTTTTGGAACAAGCGGACCTAATGTGGTTCTTTTTGATTCTTTTGAAAAAGGAAGTGTCGGGAATAATATTTCTATCGTTAGCAATTCAGCCGATGTGGGCAACTGGAATGGATTGGGCAATATAATTCAAATCTATTCTTCAGATTTCTCTATCAGCGGTACAAAAGCGATGAAAGTGGATTGGTCAAATTTTTATGGTTCGGGTCCATATCTAAGATATTCTAATGTGCAGAATAGTGATATTCTTATTTCTTGGTGGCAGTATATGCCCACCAATAAAAATGTTCCCGGAACCAATGGTCCGGAAGCCGGTCAACCCAATTGGAAGTGGTTTTGGATTGGGGATGAAGGTGATGATTGGCCATGGGGTTCGGATTATGTGACTGTTTGTCTAAGTAATAATAATTGTGATGCGACTATTGCGGTCTTTCCAGCCGATGATTTAGAAAATCCGCAAAGAGAGGGTGGAGATTGGATTGAAACATCATTTATGAAGGGGACTTGGGTCAGAGTTTCGGTGGCGATGAAAAATGCCGTTTCCGGAGGTTATATTTGGAATCAGGAAGTAAGCTCTAGTGGCAACATAATTCAGCTCAATCAGACCGGTATTAGTACTGCTCACTTAACCGACCCTTGGAATATTTTATCTCTTCCCGGCTTCGGCAGGCAAGATAATACCGCAGCTGTTTATTATGACGACGTTTATGTCGCTACCGGTGCAAGTGCCCGAGCCAGAATTGAAATTGGAAATGCTTCCACTTACAACGCCTCAACTAATCTAGCTTTGTTAACTCCAACATCTTGGGGTGCTAGCTCTATAAGTGCGACAGTCAGAGGCGGTTCTTTTACTGGCGGAAATAATGCCTATCTTTATGTGGTTGATTCCACAGGTGCGGTCAATGCTACCGGTTATCCTATCACCATCGGATCGGGATCAGGCGGGGACACTACCGCCCCTACTGTTACCAACTTTCAGATTCCTTCCGCCGCTTCTTCTTTAACCGTTTCCATTACTAATTTTACCGCTAGTGATAATGTCGGAGTAACCGGTTACAAACTAACCGAATCAAGTACAAAACCCAATGCCGGAGATCCGGGCTGGAATGGAACTCCTCAATCAACTTATACTTTTTCTACTGAAGGAACCAAAACTCTATATGCCTGGGCCAAAGATGCGGCCGGAAATGTTTCCAATAGCTTAAACGATAGCGTAGTAATTACTTTACCCGATACTACCGCACCTAATTCTCCACAAGGTTTGAATATTTTATAGCTAATTATGCCAAAAAAAAATTTAAAAATTATTTTTATTTTAGGTACATTTTTTATTTTTCCTAATTTGGTTTGGGGTGCGCCGAGTATTACGGGAGTGAGTGGGGTGGTTACCAATGGGCAAACATTGATCATATTCGGAAATAGTTTTGGGACAAAATCTACGGCGAATCCTTATCGATGGGATAATTTTGAACAAGGAAGCTCCGGCGATTTGGTAGCCGGATGGAGTGGCGGGACCGGATCTGATATCGCCAGATATTCGGATGATATTCAGAGAGGTCCTAACGGCCATATTATCACCAGCAAGCATGAGTTTCGTCCTTTACGGGAGAATATTTCTCTCTGCCAAAACGATTATGCTAACGGTTATGATGTTTTGTATATCGACTATTGGTATCGGCTTACCCCAGTGGATAGCTCAGGAATTAGCGGTCGAAACTATAAACCCTGGCGGGTGTGGACCAATGATATAACTATGCAATTTAATCCGGGAACATGTCCTCCAGTCGAGCCCTATGGTCCGGCGGGGATATTTTCTATTTATGATAATGGCTTTCCAAACCCGCCCGAGGTCAATATATGGAACGGCGAAGATCGGGATTATGGAAATTGGAAACACGAACAATCCATTATCAGGGTTTCCGATCCGGGAATGGCTAACGGAGTTTTACATAGATATGTTAATTCTCAACCCATCGGTCCGTTTTCAGATTCTCTGATTTTCAGAACGAGAAATATATTGCCAACGGAAATCAGAATCGGTCATTATTGGGCGACTGATGCCGATCCCGGTGACCCGGAAACTCTTCCTTCTAATACCGGAGCCGATGTTTATATCGATGATTTATATATAGACAGGACTTGGTCCAGAGTAGAAATAGGTGATGCTTCTACTTATAGCGCTTGCACTCATCGGGAAATCCAAATCCCTTCTTCTTGGTCGTCGAATTCTATTAATTTTACGGTTAATCAAGGTTCTTTTAATAACGGAATCAGTGCCTATCTTTATGTGACAGATTCTAATGATGAAACGAATATTAACGGTTATCCGTTGATTTTTAATTCCACTTCCGGCGATATTACTCCTCCCGGTAATCCTCAGGGGCTTAGTGTGCTATAATTAATTTATGCAAAAACAAAATTTAAAATTATTTTTTCTTATATTTTTTTTAATTACTCCCTTTTTTGCGGAAGCAATTACTTTTTCGGATAATTTCGATTCTTATATCAATGAACAAGAAGTCGAAGCTGCCGGTTGGAATTTGGACTACACCACCCTGGAATCGAGCGGGTGCAGAAGCGGTAAGTGCTTGAAAGCTGATATTACGGCTACCGGAACTCGTTGGTATATAATGCATGATTTAAACGAGGCGCAGCCCTATATTCGTTTTTATGCCAAGCGAGTGGGTTTTGACGGAAGCGGGGGAAATAAATTTCTCAAGCTTTTTGGCGAAAATATCGATTATGTAAACTATGCCAATATAACTTTCGGACAAGAGTACACAAACGGTATTTTTGGTACGGTTAATACCGGGGGTGGACAGGGCCTTGAAAACGACACAACTTGCAATTGGTATTGGTCCGCTCACAGCCTTCCTTGTATAGGAACGGCAAATCTTACCAGTAGCGATCTAAATATGGAAGACGGTCGTTGGTATGCTTTTGAAGTGCATGTTTATCCCAATACGAATGGAAATTTTGATGGCTTGATACAGGTCTGGGTTGACGGCGTAAAGCGTTTGGATTATTCAAATTTAAGAATGAGAAATGATAATAATATTAGAAATTTTACCGATATGTCTTTTGTGAATTATGTAGGCGGAACCCTGGCGGGTAATTATGAAATGTGGTTTGATGATGTGGTTGTAAGCAATGAGTATGTTGGTCCGATCGAGTCTATTGATACCACAGCTCCAAACGCTCCTCAGGGTTTAAGTGTTTTATAATCAAGTTATGCTAAAACAAAATTTAAAAATTATTTTTATTTTAGGTACATTTTTTATTTTTCCTAATTTGGTTTGGGGCGCGCCGAGTATTAGCGGGGTAAGTGGTAATTTGAGTGATGGGCAGAATGTCACTATAGCTGGAAACAGTTTTGGAAGTCATGACTTGAATATAGAGTGGCTAGGTGGAAGTTCTGGGTTAATAGAATCTGGTACATCAGGCCAAATTCCGATTAGATCAAATTGGAATTTTGGGACAAGTTGGGCTGATACTTATTTCTCGGACGATTATGTGCACAGCGGAACGAAGAGTTTAAAAGTTTCTACAAACAATACCAATTATAATGGTGATATTCGTTATGATTCCGGGATAAATATGGGTCCAGGAGAGGATATTTTTGTTTCGTGGTGGGTTAGGCGTGAACACTCGGGTACTGGACAGTGGAAAATGTTTCGATTGGATTTTGAAAATGATATTACAGACGGACCCTATCAGTTGGTGATGTTTAATTGGGATACGCAACAACAATTCATCGTGCGTCCCGGTCCAAGTATTGAAGAAAACAGTTGGCAAGATTGGTCTCCTCCTTATCCTAGTCAAGACAATAGATGGTACCGATTAGATTTAAGTATCCACATTTCTGATTATGGAGTTTCAAACGGGAGTTATTCTATGGATGTACAAGATCCGGTTAGTGGTGGATTTATATCGAATATGACTTTGTTAAATAAACTTTCATTTATTGATAGTAATGGATTTTATCGTTGGTTTTTATGGCAAAATTATGCCGGTAACGGGGTAATTTCTCAAACAACTTGGTTTGACGATATTTATATTCAAGTTGGAACTCAGGCTCGAGTCGAAATCGGAGACGCTTCCACATGGTCAAATTGCACTTTCAAAGAAATGCAGCCTCCCGCCAGTTGGAATAATAGCCAAATTTTAATCAATTTAAATAAGGGGTCTTTTTCCAATGGAGAGACAGCTTATTTGTATGTGGTGGATGAAAATGGAGATTTTAATGAAACTGGTTATCCGATAACTTTTGCTGCCGACTCCGGCGATATTATTCCTCCCGCCGCGCCGGTTAATTTGAGTGTGTTATAGCTAATTTATGCAAAAACAAAATTTAAAACTATTTTTTCTTCTAGTAATATTTTTAATATTGCCGAGTTTTGTCGAAGCGGCTAATTTTCCTTTGGAAATAATTCAGCCTCAACCGGGTTTAAATACCAGTAATAGATTTTACAAGGCTTATCCCGGACTTGTCTATAATGTCAGAGCGGCTGTAATCGGTGGAGAGTATCCTTTTACTTATACTCTTACCACATATCCGGATGGAATGACTGTTAATGAAAACACCGGAGAAATTAACTGGCCCAATCCAACCACTTCCGGCTCTCCTCACCCGGTTACATTATTAGTAACAGATCAAGAAAATACCGTAAGTACTGTATCTTGGACTATCACTGTGACAACTGACGGGTTCTATTTTATTGATGCAATTAATGGTCTAACAGTGGCTCAGGGAGGTACCGGCACCCAGGCAAATCCCTGGAAAATAATTGAGGACTGGTATATTACCAAATACGATACGACATATTCAGGAGGATTTTTATATTTTAAGACCGGGACATATACGCCTCCTGCGCTTGAGGATGGCGAGAGATTGGCTTTTAACCAAAATTATAAACCTAAAATATGGCTCGCTTATCCTGACGATTTCCCAATATTTGATATGTCATACGCGCATATTTCAATGTATGCCGGCGGAGGGAATAATTTTTATGTTGATGGAATTGATTTTGTACCAATAGCAAATCCCGATAGGAAGGGCATAAGCATAGATGGAGCTTCAATGAATGTCGTACTCCGTAATAATAAATTCCACGGTACTACTGAAAGGATCGGGACGAATATGGCGCATATCTTTATTGCTGCAAATGCTAGTCAGCCTTATTGGGCTATTCAAGATAATCTGTTTTATGATTCAGTTAGAACTATGGGTATTGAAGGTTATGACGCCACAAAAGTTTTAGTTGAGGACAATTATTTCTACAATTTTAGCAATGGAGGAGGGGAAAGTCATGCCATTGGACCCAAGAGTAATATAACTCGGTGGGATATACGCCACAATCAGATTTGGAATGCTGCCGGGCATGGGATATGGATTGGAGGCTCAAATTCAAATCCGTTTGAGAATAATGAAGTCCGATTTAATGTGGTTAAAGATACGCCTTCCGGTTATGCATTGACAGTTAATTATGACGGCACTGATACCGGTACGCATTATATATATCGCAATACTTTTGTTGGTTCGATCTATGTACGTAATCCGATTATCGGGATGGGACCATATTATTTTTACAACAATGTAATACAGAATCCTACGGATGGATTTACATATAACACAACTCCGGATGCCGGAGTTGTGGTTTCCACCAATAATCTAATTGAAACATCTGGCTTAGTAGATTCATCCGGAAACCTTATTGATCCTTATCTGGATTATGTCGGAACTACCGGCTGGCAAATCGGGGAATCGGATGTTATTCCTCCAAGTTCTCCAACTGGAATGAGTATATTATAAATAATCTTAAGGTAAAATGAAAAATAAAAAAATCTATGTCAAGTAAAGTTTTAAAAGCTATCTCAATCATGATTTTATTTTTTATTTTTCCTTCATTTGTTCTTGCCTCGCCGGAAAT
Source organism: Candidatus Moraniibacteriota bacterium (assembly GCA_036584565.1). Taxonomy (GTDB): domain Bacteria; phylum Patescibacteriota; class Minisyncoccia; order Moranbacterales; family UBA9337; genus UBA9337. Next base: position 1,336 of record JAZHDF010000071.1, on the reverse strand, counting down.
ATTAAATATTTCAGGCAATCTTTCCGATGGAAATGAAATTGTTTTATCCGGAAATGATTTCGGTACGAGGGGAGACTACAATAACTTGGGTGATACTTGGGGAGGGGATGAATTTTTGAATTTTCGTTTTAAAGATTTTGAAGATAATCAAATTGAATCAGACGGGTTCTATCTGGGAATGGATGATAGTTATAATATTCAATCGGGAGGGAGAAGCGGCAGTAATTATTATGGCAGTGCTTTTTATGGAACATCCGAGGAGCGGGTTTGGCATAGTGTTGATATGGCGCTTTCTCCAACTACGGTTTATTCAACCTTTTGGTTCATGATGCCTCCTAATACTCAATCGGGAAAATTTTTTAGAATTTATTTTGGATCGATTGGATCAAGCGATATCTATCTTTCTACCGGTTGCGATGGGAGGCAGATTCGAGGGGCTAGTGAGTGCAATGAATTTGTTAATTGGGGAACCGGACCATCTTTTGGGGATAATACTTGGCATAGGGTGGAAGTTTTGATCGATAATCTCGGAAATATCTCGACCTATATGGATGGAACTTTGGCTTGGAGTTATAATAACTGGACAGTGGGGGGAAGTTGTAGCTGGTCGCCTAATGGGCATACAATGGATTTTCCCAATATGATTGATCAGCCGGGGGAATTTCGTTGTGCCAGCCATCCGACTTGGGAGGGTTCTTATAATTATGATGATATTTTTATCGATTTTACTCAAGCCAGAGTGGAGATTTGCGATGGATCAACTTGGGCCAATCGAGGAGTTTGTGAAATTCAGCTTCCAAAATCTTGGAGTAACTCGTCCCTAAGCTTTTTGATGAATCAAGGTGCCATGAGCAATTTGTCTAATAAGTATCTCTATGTGGTTGATTCTTTCGGATCGGTAAATACTGCCGGTCACTCGGTTATTATTGGTTCGGGCTCCGGTGACACTATTCCTCCCGTCGCGCCGGTTAATTTGAGTGTATTATAACCAATTTATGCCAAAACAAAATTCAAAAATTATTTTAAGCTTTATCTTAGCTCTAGCTTTTCCCAGCTTAGTTTGGGGCGCGCCGAGTATTGCGGAGGTAAGCGGAAATATATCCGACGGAGAATCTATTACAATATCAGGAAGCGGTTTCGGAATAAACGGACCGAATGTGGTTCTTTTTGATTCTTTTGAAAAAGGAAATATTGGTAATAATATTTCCACTGTAAATAATTCGGCCGATATTGGCAACTGGGATACACTAGGGGCGGTTGGATCTACATATACAACAGAATATGCGTTTGGCGGGCAAAAGGCAATGAAAATCGATTGGTCTGTTTCTTGGGGGAG
>JAZHDF010000070.1:0-2792 GCA_036584565.1 Candidatus Moraniibacteriota bacterium | reverse complement strand
TGTTTAGCATCATATGGCTATTATATCATAGCTTCTGATGGTCTAGAGCCTTAAATATTAATATTTTATTTGAACCCGGGAGAAATCGACTCTCCTCAAGCTCCTGATATTATACCACATTTGTCAAGATTTTTGAATAGAAATACATAAATAAAACAACTCCATATTTAATACGAAAAATATAAAGAAAGTTTTCAAAACTTTAACTGCAAGATTGTTTAGAATTTCGATATTCGGACTTCGAATTTTCTATTTTTGTGGGCGTATCTGGACTTGAACCAGAGACCCCTCGCATGTCATGCGAGTGCTCTAACCAACTGAGCTATACGCCCCTCGCTCCTTGCGGAGAATTTCCAATAACCAATTTATAAATTAGCTTTAATCCATCAACTCGTTAACTGAATAATTAATGTGCTAACTATTATTAAATATTAACTTTAAAATTGAAAATGGTCAAATTTTATTTCATAACCTCCACACAGATCTCTCCGTGCATAAATTTATGAGTACATAAATTTATTTAGTCGAGATGACATAATTAGAAAGTTTTGAACTAGCGGTCCGTTTGTCATTCCGACCGGATAAATTTATGTAATCATAAATTTAGAAGTGGAGGAATCTCAAAATACACATTCACCTCCCCCCCTCAACTTCCTGCCAAAAAACATCAAAAAATTCCCGCATAAACTTATCTCTTTCTCTGGCCATAAATTTTCCGGTTTTAGTCAGCATCTTATTTTTTATATGTTTTAATTTTACTTCATATTCCAAGGGAGCGGTATCTTTATCGCTATAAGAATATTTAAAACCGTCTTTGGCATGCTCCTTTTCCTTTCCGGTGTAAAGAATCTTGGCGCTGGCGGAACCTGCAAATAAAAAAATTCTCCCAATCCCGATAGCGCCTATGCTATCGAGCTTATCGGCATCAAAAAGTACCTTGGCCTCCAATGTTTCCGGGGCTAAAGAGTTTCTGTGACGATGCGCTTCGATCGAATGTAAAATATTTTCTTTTTCCATCGGGGTAATCTCAGGAAAATTTTCCAAAATTTTTCGCGCCTCTTTTTTGCCTTCAATGGCATGACAAATCTTTTTTCCATTTTTCTCGCCTTTATGATTCATCTCGTATTTTCTCCCGATATCATGAAATAAAACAGCCGATTCTACAATTTTTAGGTCGGCCTTCTCCGCTTTGCCGATTCGCAAAGCCAATTTCCGGACTCTTTCAATATGGGACCAATCATGACATCCGCTGGCTCCGATAAAATATTCTCTAGCTATTTTTTCTATTTTTTCAATATCTTTTTTGGTGATCATAAATTATTGCCTTAGCGCGTCTATCCCAAGCCGCTTAAGCGCCAAATAAATTTTATTAATCGGAAAAGCCACAATCGAGTAAAAATCCCCGCCGAATGAATCAACCAAAACAGCGGCTCTCTTCATTACCCCGAAAGAACCGGCCAAATTCAAGGGCTCACCCGTAGCTACATAATTTTCAATTTCCTCATCGCTCAAATCTCTAAACTTTACCCTTCCCTCTCCGTAATCATTTATTATTTCTCCGTTTTGAGTGTCAATAATGGCGAAACCGGAAATGGCTATTACTTCTTTTCCCGAAAACATCCTGAGAGTTTTTTTGGCATCTTCACTATCCTTGGGTTTGCCGATAAAATTTCCCTCAAAGACGATAAAGGTATCTCCGGAAATGATAATCGCATCTTCAAATTTTTCAGCCACATCTTGAGCTTTTTTGAGAGCCAAAAATTTAACCAACTCTGTCGGGTTTTCTATGGCACCCATATCTTCTTCGTAATTGCTTTCCACAATCTCAAAATCCTTGAGTCCGATCTGTTCCAAAAGCATCTTGCGATGAAAAGAACCTGAAGCTAATACTATTTTTCTTTGCATAATGATTGAATACTGATTAATTTTAATTGGACTTTAATTATAACACACTTAAACCGGTTGGATTATCCGGAGCAACCATATCTCCGGCACTATATTCAAAAGCTCCGATGTCATAAGGAGCTACTCTTGGGTTTCCGGAGAAGTCATCTAAAAATGGAACTGTGTAGCCCTGGTTGATTGCTTCGGTTGAGTTTGGGGTTAGGGAGAAATTTCTAGCTAAAGGATTAACATTATCCGGATCAACAAAGTATGGGGTGTTCGTCATAAAATTATTGGACAATATTGAAACATTGGATAAATCATTAACAGCAATGTCGTTATTTTCATTTGGAAAAGAAATAAAATTGTTGCGGATTACTGTTTCCGTAGCAGTAGCTGCAACATTTACACCTTCTGCACCATTAGGTACTAATCCTGAACGATAAATAGTATTGTTAAGAACAGATATCCCAACTGGTGGCGCTGGCATTACTCTGGGGCTACCACATTCATCGATAAATGGGAGTGTATTATCCTCAGTAGCACGATGCATTACTTTAATTCCGATATAGCCATTGGCCCCACCTGTTCCATCAATAATATTATTACGAACAGTATTATATTGACCTTCTAAATGAACCCCGAGTGAAGGAAGTACTTCACTTGAAATTCCATACTGTACAATAATTTTATTTTTTTCAAAAATTAAATCTGAAATACGTTCATCAAGTAATCCATTTTGAGGTCCAATAGATACAGGCCACGCACCTGATGATCCAAATAAATTATCAGAAACCATCACCCATTTGGTTGGATAAGGTAAGCCCTCTTCATGTGTTTCTGCAAATGAACCTATAAATCCTTGACCCTCATATGGCCAACATGCCCCCCAAGAATAACTGCCGGTC
>JAZHDF010000069.1:0-15756 GCA_036584565.1 Candidatus Moraniibacteriota bacterium | reverse complement strand
AAAGATTTAATTAGAATTTTACATAAATATTAATTAGTTTGATGGTCTAGAGCCAAATTAAAATATATCTCTCCTCCATCTTATATATTGTAGCGAAACATTTTTTGTCCGTCGTTTTGAAAAACAAAAGAAGTTGGTGCTTTGAGATACCATCTAAAATACAAAGCATTATGATTTAAATGCCCCACAATCGGTCGCAATCCCAGGGATCCATAATAATTATTCCCCACCCAGGTCATCCCGTTTCTCCAGGTCTTGAATGACTTCCCGAAACCGCCATACCCGGGAGAAGTCACTTCGGACGGACTATGAGTTATCTCATCAATTGTGACCGATAAAATTGATCCATTACATCCGCAAGAATCACACCAGGGACTTGGCGGACATTGATTGGAATAAAAATCATTCCAATCATCAAAATCCTCTTCCAAAACAATCTCCGCAAAGACAATTGAAGGAAAAATTGCTAATAACAAGAAATAAATAAAAAAACAAAATCTATTTTTCATTTTATATTTAAAATTTTTTTAAACTAATCACAATTGATCATAATTCCCCGAAAGAGCTTGAACTCGCTTGGCGTAATTAGTAAGACCGTAACAACTCCAACCCAGATACCTTAAAGATGCGTATTCTTCCCATTTGATAGAAATTTTTTTGCCGTCACACGGATTAGTAATGGTGGTTTTACCGCTCTTGGTAGCGCCGTCGTTTTCAAGTTTTAATGCCATCGCCATTACTCCATCCACCAGATTCCACGGATCCGGAGGATTGTGGCCGGTAGCGTTAGCAATTTTTTTCTCATAAGCTTTCCAGGTATCCGGCATAAATTGAGCCGCCCCCATCGCTCCGCCGGTTCCCTTATAACTCGAAGGAGGGCAAGAAACCTTTTGCTTTTTATAATTATAATCCAGTTCTTCGCAAATATCTTTAAAAATTTCCGCCCGAGTTCCGCTCATCCGACTCTGTTTATAAGTACAACCGCCCACCGAAGCTCCCAGTCTGGACTCGATCGAAAGCATTCCAAAGAGAAATCCCTTCCTCACTCCGGTTTGTTTGCTGGCAAATTTTATCGCATCTTTAATATCGTCAGTATCATAGGTTTTACCCAATAATTTGTTCAAGTCGTTTTTTGTTTCGGATAATTTGGAGCGCAAACTCTCGATGCTATCCGCCTTTTCTTCAACCTCTTCGGCAATCCCGTAGGCCTCTCTTTCCAACGCTTTCTTTTGGCTTTCTTTAATATTCAAAAGTTCCTCCTTTTCTTCGATAGTCAAACTCAGCTCAATGGTCTCGTTTTCAACACTTTCTTTATCTTTCTTGATTTCATCCATCAAGACGATAACCTCTTCTTTAATTCTTAGATTATTATCCAAATCGATAACCGTTTCCAGGAAATTCAAGCGATCGAAAAAACCGAACAACAAAGGCTGATCGGCATCATAATAGCTGTTTTGCATCATTATTTTTAAAGCTTCTTTCTTCCTCTCCATACTTTCCTCCAGATCTTTCAGGTATTTTTCTTTGTTTTTTATATTTTTTTCCGTTTCTTGAATTTGTTTTTCAGTTTTTGCAATCGCTTGCTCGGTAGTGTAAACCGCTCCCTGGACTTTTCTTAATAAACCGTCCAACTTGGCTTTTTCCGCTTCCGTTTTGTCGATTTTTTTCTCCAATTTATCTATTTCATCCTCGATATCATCCTTTTCCTCCTCACATTTATCCTTCTCCTCTCCGGAGAGGACATCGCAATCATTTGCCCAAACCTTGTTCAAGGAAAAATCAACTCTGTTTAAATTCAGAGCCCCCAATAAAAAAACGATTAAAAATAGAAAAATTCGTTTATTTTTCATCAAACCTATTTTAGCATAAAAAATCCTTTTAGTATATTAAAATCCGGCCTTACATTAGAATTTTGACATAAAACATATTATGGGATATAGAGCGAATATAATATTCAATTTTAAAAATTAATTCAAGTCATCAGTCATTTGCAATCAGTCATCTTGAAACATTATGTATTAAGTATCCTGTATCAAGTATTATGAATTATGTATGATGTAAAAATTCTTAAAATAATTTTAAATTTTGAATTGTAACTTTTAACTTTGCACTTTGAATTTTTAACTTTAATAAATCGTTAACTAAAAAATAAACAATTCTCCCCGCTATAAACTTCATAAACTATCCTTAATATCAATTATTTTCAGCTGGATTTTTTTATTTCCGTTCCATTCGTCTTCTTCAAGATTAAAAAGCAGATTTATTTTATCCCCCGTTTTTAAGTTATTGAAGCGTTCACTCAAATTAAATCCGATCGCTTCAAAGACTTTCGGCTGACCGTTATTGGGAGTTAAAAATAATTTCAAATGTTTCTCTCCGTTGCCTATCCAGCGCAAATCTTTGATTGTCAAATCCTTAAGCAAAAAAATCGGCTTATCGTTCCCCTGCCCAAAAGGCTCCATCTTTTTTAGACCGTCGATCAACTCCATTCCGACGTCTTCGGCGGACAATTCTAGGTCTACTTTAATTTCCGGAGATAGATCTTTGCCCTCTAATTCTTTGTCGATAAGTTCCTCCATTTTTTTGTAAAACTCCTCCAGATTTTCATTTTTAATAGTGATGCCGGCCGCTTGATTGTGTCCGCCATATTTAACCAATAAATCATTGCATTTTTCAATCGTGCCGATTATATCTATTTGCGGGATACTACGAAAAGACCCCTTGCTTTCTTCCTCTTCCTTTTTCAAAATAGCCACCGGTCGTTTGTATTTATCCGCCAATTTGCCGGCCACCAACCCAAGGGTTCCCACCGGAAAATTGGAATTGGAAATCAAAATAAAATTTTTATCTCTAAAAAAATTATTGGCAATTTTTTCCGCTTGACTTACTATTTGAGCGGTTTCTTTTTGCCTTCTGGAATTTTGATCTTCCAAATCCAAGGCCATATCGCGAGCCAAAATCCGATCTTCTTGCGCCAAGAGACCGAAGGCTCGCTCGGCGTGGGTCATTCGACTGGCAGCGTTAATTCTGGGCGCGATTTGAAAAGAAATTTTTTGCGCATCGGGAAAATTATTTTCATCGATCAAAATCCTGCCCACCTTAAACATTTCCTGCAGACCCACTCGACGAGTCTTGGAGAGAACCAATAGGCCGAATTTGACCATAGTTCTGTTTTCTCCTATCAGGGGCACCATGTCGGCCACTGTGCCGATAGCCACCAAATCCAAGAGCCACTTGGTCTTATCTTTTTTCTCCGGCATAAAAGTTTCGTAAATCGCCTGGGCAAATTTAAAAGCCACTCCTACTCCCGCCAAGTCGTCTTGCGGGTACCCGCAATTTTTTATCTTGGGATTGATAATGGCCACCGCTTCGGGAATTTGAGGAGGGATATGGTGATGATCGGTTACAATCACATCGATTCCGATTTTTTTGGCCCCGGCCACTTCTTCTCTGTTGGCAATCCCGCAATCGGTGGTAATCACCAGGTTAAATCCCTTTTTGGCAAAATTCATCAAAGCCTCGTCATTCAAGCCGTAACCTTCCAATTCCTTATTGGGAATATGCACATCCGTTTCAAAGCCGGCCTCCTCCAAAGCGGTTTTTAAAACCAAGGAAGCGGTAATTCCGTCTGCGTCATAATCGCCGAAAATCAAGATTTTTTCACCTTCGGCCCTGGCCTTTTTCAGTCTCTCCATCGCTGGAGCCATATCTTTAAATAAGAACGGATTCCTTATATCTTCCTCGTAATTGGGAAAAATAAATTTTTTTATTTCTTCTTGACTCCTTACCCCTCTCTGATGGAGCAATTTCAAAACCGCCGGATGCAAAGACAGCGCTCCGGCTTGATTTAAATTATTGTCAAAAGCTTCTGTTTCTTCTTCTTTTAATTTCCAGATCATAAACAACTTTAATTACAAATTTTAAATATCAAATTACAAATGAATTCCTGAATTGCTTAATAATAACATATTTTTAATATTCAATCATCAATATCCAATACTCATTCAATTCTTAAATGATTTAATAACAGAATGTCGGATTTTAAAATCCTGGGATTTCCTTTTTTCAAGGGAATAACAGGGGGTGTGTCATCTCAAACTCCAATGTGTCATCTCGAGCGGAGTGAGCGACTAGCGAATGAAGTCGAGACCTGCCTGCCGGTAGGCAGGGATCTCCGAGATTTATCCACATAATAAAAATGAAAAAATATCTAATCTCAATGACTATTGACCGATGACTTGATGACTATCCTCTTCACTTTATAAACTCTCTCTTATAACTTTTAACTTTGCACTCCTGCCTGCCGGCAGGCAGGTTGAATTTTGAACTGAATCACCTCACCCTCACCGTCCCTCTCACCTTTGCTCCGCCTCTGCTTTTTACATAATCCGGCTTGGTGCCCGGGGCATCGTTAATAAAAAAGACAAAGCCGCCTCGAGAATCAGCCCCTTCATATCCGACACAAAAATCAACTCTATTATTACTATCAAAATCTCCAATCAAACCAAAAACACCGAAGTTATCACCCACCGATAATCCGCCATTAGCTATATCAGCCTCGGACAATGAGGTCGGAAAAGTTCCGTCATTTCTAAAAATATAAACTTTTCCTCTATTGCCGGCATTACCATAAGCCCCCACCATCAGATCATCCTTGTCATCATTATCATAGTCCCCTGTGGTAATAAAAGAGGCCAGATAATTCTCAGCTCCATCTCCCGTTATTTTAATATCCGCCGATGATGCGCTTGTCGGAATAGAGCCGTCATTATAAAAGAGATAAATCCTTCCATAATTATTCGTACTGTATTTATATGATCCAACGATTAAATCTTCCCTATTGTCATCATTAAAATCTCCTTTGGCAAAAGAGTTGCCAAAATAATAACTATTATATTCACCGGTTATTTTAATATCGGCATTGGCTGCCAAACTCGGATAGGATCCATCATTATTAAAAATATAAGCCCGCCCGGAGTAGCTGCTGTAACCGTATGCCCCGATAACAAAGTCATTATCCATATCGTAATCAAAATCTCCATTGATAATCGCCGAACCGAAATAATTATTACTGGACTCACCGTCAATAATCAGATCTGCACTACCGGCTTGAGCGGAAATTTCTCCATCATTGTTAAAAACATAAACTCTTCCTTTATTAGAACTGTAACCACTAGCTCCCACTATTAAATCGACTCTGTTATCGCCCATTATATCTCCGGTATTTATAGCGCAACCAAAATTATTACCTTCTCCTTCTCCATCTATCTTAAAATCAGCCTCCGATGCCAAAGAAGGATAGCTCCCGTCATTATAAAACACATAGATACGACCAGCGCTATTATTATAACCTTTGGCTCCCACTAAAATATCCGGATTGCCGTCATTATTAAAATCTCCCGAATGCAAAAAATTTCCAAACCAATTTTCAACTCCTTCCCCCGATATAACAAGATCCGCATCATCGTTACTTGCCGGCAGAGAGCCGTCATTATAAAATAAATAAATTTTTCCGGAACCTCCGTATTCTCCGTAAGCGCCCACTATTAAATCGGTTTCTCCATCATTATTAAAATCTCCGCTGGTCATAGTTGATCCGAAATATCCGCCATAATTATTTCCGATAATTCTCAAATCGGATCCGGACGCAATATTCGATATAGAACCGTCATTATAAAAAATGTAAATTCTACCGACATTTGTTCCATGACGATAGGTTCCCACAGCCAAATCAATCCTGCTATCATTATTAAAATCTCCGCTAGTCATCGAGTTTCCGAAATAACTGCTTGTTGATTCTCCCGAGATGATAAAATCGGCAGTGGCCGAGGTTATGGGGTATGCTCCGTCATTATAAAAAAAATAAGCCCGACCGGTATATGAACTATATCTAAATCCGCCCACAACCAAATCGACATCGCCGTCATAATCAAAGTCCCCGCTAGTCATAGAAGCTCCAAAATTGTAGTTGCTGCTATCACTATTGATAATCAAGTCTGCCGTAGCGGCTGTAGTCGGAACCGAACCGTCACAATAAAAAACATAAACTCGCCCATAAGTTGTGCCTAAACCGCCCGTTGCCAAATCTTCTATTCCATCATTATTAAAATCTCCTCTTATTAAAGGATTGCCGAAATTGGTTCCGGATTGGCCGGCAATAATAACATCTGCCGTAGCGGCTGTAGTCGGGATGCTTCCATCATTATATAAAATATACAAACGCCCATAAGAAGAAGAATATTCACTGGCGCCAATAGCCAAATCTATTCTCTCATCATTATTAAAATCTCCTGCAACCATCGTGGCGCCTAATCTTCCGCTAGACTCACCGGTAATCACAATATCGGCATTCCCGGCCATAGTTGAGATAGAGCCGTCGTTGTAAAAGATGTAAGCTTTTCCCGCTCCGGAAGCCGCTCTGGTTGCACCGACTGCCAAATCTTTATCTCCGTCATAATCAAAATCACCCATAGTCATAGAATAACCAAAGTAGTTAGTCGTCCCCTCTGCATCAATAATAACATCTGCATCGGAAGCGTTTCCTGAAATCAAGTTATCACCGTAAAAAACATAAGCCCTGCCGGACAGAGATGAGTATTGATAAGCCCCAACCGCCAAATCATCCCATCCATCTCCATCAATATCTCCGCTGGTTATCGAAAAACCAAAATAACCCTCTGTAACCTCACCGGTGATAATTTTGTCTGCCATTGCCGCTGCGCCCGGAATCGAACCGTCATTATAAAAAATGTAAACTTTTCCGGCATTAGTTGAATTATAATAGGAGCCCACAATTAAATCCTCCTTTCCGTCATTATTCAAATCTCCAGTAGTCATAACACTGCTAAAATAATCATTGAGATATTCCTTTTGATCCCTTAATTCATAAGAAGTGGAGACCTGGCCGATCAGAGAATAAAAAATATAAGCTTTTCCCTCACCGCTATATGATCCGACTGCCAAATCACTCTTTCCGTCAGAATTAAAATCACCTACGGACAAAGAAGAGCCCAGCCCTAAACCATAACCGTAATATTCACCCGAAATTATAACATCGGCATTGACTACCGACGATGGGATGTCTCCATCATTGTAGAAAACATACACTCTTCCCGCATTGGAAATCGCCCCCCTGGCGCCAATTATCAAATCATTTTTTCCATCATTATTCAGATCGCCTCTTGCGATTGAATGACCGAAATAGTTAGTACCCCCTTCGCCCGTAAGAATAATATCGGCCTCAGTTGAAACTGTCGGGATACTACCGTCCGAAAAGAAAACATACACTCTGCCTATCAAGGTTGGTGTCGGTCCCGACCAATTTCGGCTAGCCACAATTAAATCTTTTTTACCGTCACCATTCAGATCTTCAAATAACATATTCCCACCAAAATACCCGTCATCCGTATGTGCGGCTATAACAAGATCCGCATTAGTAGCCGAAGTGGGCCAAGTACTATCATTATAAAAAACAAAAACCCTCCCATCTCCAGAACCATACGAAGTAGCTCCCACAACAATATCATCATCCCCATCACCGTCAATATCACCTGCCTGTACCCCTCCTCCAAAAGATTGATCGTTTGAAATTCCGTTTATTATAATATCCGCACTGGTGACAGATGTTGGAATTGAGCCATCGTTATAGAGGATATAAACTCTTCCGGTATAATTCAAATATTCCTTTACTCCAATTATTAAATCATTCTTCCCGTCAAGATTAATATCCCCCAGCGCTATTGACGAATTACCTCCTTGAATTATTAAATCTGCTGAATCTGAAAAGGAAGGATATTCACCATCGTTATAAAAGATATAAATTTTACCACTACTACTTTCATCACTTATAATTAAATCAGTTCTATTGTCATTATTTAAATCTTCGCCCATAACTTGTGTTCCGAAATCTTTATCAATACCACTGGGACTAATAATAACATCCGCACCAAGCGCATTAGAGGAATAAATACCACCGCCATAAAACAAATAAACCCTGCCATCTCCCGATAAGTAATTATTAGCCGCCACAACCAAGTCAAACTTTCCATCTGCATTAAAATCTCCACTTGTCATGGCCGATCCGAAATTATTACTTGAGACATTTTCCCCGCTTATTACATCCGATGAATTTTCTTGTCCCGGAGCAGTAAATTGAATAGTCGGATCCAAAGCAATCGGATATTCATCTTTATCAGGATTGAATTCTGTTTCTATAGTATTGGTGTCTTGGTTAATTTTCCAAGTGAGATCGATTTTTTCTTGGTTTTTATTGATATAATAAGGAGTGGGGATGATAAAATCCGGAGTATGGTTATCGGTGTTAAGGATATCTTGACCTAATTCTTTTTGCAGAGTTCTTTGGGCTCTAGCCATTAGGTCGCTGTCCACTTCGGCTTTGACCTGTTCGTTTTGGACTTGTTGTTCTCCGAAATAATAAACCTCTACTTCGCCTTTGTCGTTAAGTTTAATTTTGGCGTTGAAGATAGTGTAAGATTCTTTTTCAATTTGATCTTTTTGGGGTTGATTGTAGATAGCCCAATGTTTAAGTTTTCTTTCGCTATTCTCTTTTTGATAAGCGTAATAAAGGCTGGTTCGTTTGTCTTTGGATTGATACTTAAGATAAGAAACTGATTGAGTTTGAGATTCTAATGTTTTATCGCGACCCCACTCTAATTGTTCCAAAGTTCTATCACTATCTTGTTCTAATTGTTCTAACTGTTCTAGTGGATCATTTGGATCTTCCGGATTTTCATTATTAATTATTAATTCTTCATTATTAATTAATAGAGGTATTTCTTCCGTAATCAATTTGGAATTATAGTTTTCTCCTTTATTATCTTTGATTTGGATTATTCTTTGTTCATCCAATTTGATATTGATCGGTTCTTGGTAGTTTTTGGGGAATTCTATGTTGAGTTCATTTTTCGGCTGATCCTTAAGTTCTTCTGGAGGATTGGCGTATTGGATGGTGGGACCGTTGATTAGAGAATCGGTTAATTGGTAATTGTTTTCGTTTTGCTTGATAGGAGTGATAGGTTTTTGGGAAAAATCCTTGTTGAGGATATAATCTCCGACTGCTCCTTGTTTTTGCAATTCGGTGAGTTTGGGTTTTTTTAGAAAGTAAAAAACACCACCAATAATAATAGTTAACAGAAGGACTGCGCTTAAAATTATTTTTTTGTTTTTTACTATTTTTGACAACATTAGATATTTACTATTTGTTACTTATTGGATTAACAGATTATTGATAGTTAAAAATTCAAAATGCAAAGTTAAAAGTTGCAATTAACAATTCAAAGTTTTCTTGCCTTTTAAGGTTGCAATACTGGAACCTAATATTTTTACCAATTCGTCTGTTTCTTTTAATTCCTTTTCAATTTCTTTTTCTAATTTTCCATCCAAATCTTTGGCTAGAGCTAACCAAAATTTTGATTCATTTCCACTCTTTAAAGCATGGTTTAAAAAATTAATGAAGTCTTTTTTGGAACTGGCAGCTTGAGATTCAATGATATTAGCTCCGATACTGGTTATAGAACGAAGTAGTTGATCGGATATTACCCAAGCGGATCTTTTTTGAGGAAATTTATCAGTTAATTTCATTACATTCCTAGCCAAAACAAAAGATCTGATTTTTAACATTTTCTTAAATTCTTCTTTTTCCATAACTTTTAACTTTGAATTGCGACTTTGAACTTTGCATTTTTAACTTTGAATTAAAATATCACCTTCACATCCACCGCCTTCAACTCTCCCCCTTTCGTTACCAAAAGCGGATTGATATCAATTTCTTTTATTTCTTCGTTTTCTTGGACCAGCTTGGCAAAATTATTAATCAGTTTTACAAACTCCTCCAAATCGGCTATTTTCTTTCCGCGAGTTTCTCGAAACAAAAATCCAACCTTGCTCCGCTCTACCTTTTTTCTTATTTCGTCTTCCGTCAATGGCAAAATCAAAAAATCCACCATCCTGAAAATTTCCGTATAAATCCCTCCTAAGCCGAAAACGATTACCGGCCCGAAAACCGAATCCCTTTTTAAGCCCAAAATCAATTCCGCCTCATAATTCAACATCGGCTGAACGATTAGATTTTCATTGGGAAAATTATTTCTCATCTCGGCAATTTCCCGCTTCAATTCATCATCGCTTTTAATTCCCAAAATCAGGCCTCTTTTTTCAGTTTTATGAAGGACGCTTTCGCTATCCACTTTCAAGACCGCCGGAAAAGAAATTTCTCCGCCGAAATCTTCTCCCGAATGCAAATCGACAAAATCGATCACCGGAATGCCGTAATTTTTCATCAATTTTCCCGCCTCGCCGAAAAGCAAAGCTTTTCGGCCCGCTTGAAACGCCTCTTTAACCAAGTCATTTTTTTGAGCTTTGGAGAAAATTTGACCCGCTACTTGCTTTAAAAAATCGGCAAAAACATTTTTTTTCTCAGATTTATCGCTTTTCAAGGTTTTATCCAAAGCCTCGATCAGCTCTTCGGAAAATTCAAAGCCGGGAACTCGGGCCTCTCGCAAGACGGCTCTACCCGCCTCGATTTTTTCCTCACCGATAAAAACCGGAATTATATTTTTTTCCGACTTGAAATAAAAATCCCTTACCACCTCGGCGATAGCGCTTACCGGCGTCTGACCTTGGGCTGTCATAAGACAAATTATGCTCCCCAAGTCTTCCTTTTCCAAAACCTCCAAGGTCTTGCGATACCTCTCCTCATCGGCATCTCCCAAAACATCAATCGGATTTTCCACCGATGACTCCGCCGGCAAAAAAGATTTTAATCCGTCTTTTGTTTCCGGATTGAAATCTTTTAGTTTTATATGCTTATTTTTAAAAGCATCGGTTGCCAAAACTCCCGGACCGCCGGCATTGGTGACGATAGCGCAATGGGGATTGGCAAATTCCTTATAATTGGAAAACAAGGTGATCAAAATAAAAAAGTCTTCCAAACTTTCCGCCCTGATAATCCCCGCCTTCTCAAAAGCGACATCCATTATTTCATCGCTTCCCGCCAAAGAGCCCGTGTGTGAAGCGATCGCTTTTTGGGCTTTTTCGCTTCGGCCGGCCTTCAAAACAATTACCGGTTTATTTTTTCCGACTCTTTGGGCGGTTTGAATAAATTTTTGCCCGTCTTTAATTCCCTCCAGATAAAGAGCGATGACTTCGGTGCCGGCATCATTTTCCAAATATTCCAAAAGCTCCACTTCGCTTAATTGCATTTTATTCCCCACCGACAAGATCTGCGCAAATCTGATTTGTTTTTCTTTGGCCATATCCAACATTGCCACCATGAGAGCTCCGGATTGAGAAATTAACGACACGCTCCCGCCCTCCGGCATTCCGGCCGCAAAAGAAGCGTTGAGATTAATCCCGGGAGCGATAAAGCCCAAACAATTCGGCCCCAAAACATTAACTTCTTTTTCCTCGGCTATTTTCAAAAGCTCCTTTTCCCGATTTTTTCCTTCGTCGCCGATTTCCGAAAATCCGGCTGAGATAACGATAAAATTTTTGACCCTTTGCGCATTTTTAACAGTCTCATTGACAAAACCGGCCGGGATAGCCACGACAGCCAAATCAATTTCCGTTTCTATTTCATTTAGGTCCCGGTAACATTTCCGGCCGAGCAATTCTTGGTATTTCGGATTAACCAAAAAAACTTCGCCCCGGTAGCCCAATTCCAATAAATTTTTAGTAATAGCATTGCCCACGCTACCCTCTCGATCGGAAGCTCCCACAATCGCCACATTGGCGGGATTAAAAAGTTTTTCCAAGTTTTTTTGCATACTAATTTTGTTTTTAAAAAGTTAATCTTCTTTTTTAAAAAAGTTTGTTTTTATAAGCGTTATCGAATAAAACCTACTTGAATAAGGCGGTCTTGAATTTATTTTACCGAAAAAGGATTCTTTTTCGGAAAAATAAATATCCTACTCGCTACCGATTCTAATCCTTTTAATTATATAATATTCTCGCCTTTATCGCAAAAAATAAGCCCGAAAACGACGAAACAAAAGACTTGGCGCAAATCCGAAAAAGCTTGCTAAAAAGGCTAAAAAATGCTAAAAAATACATAGTTATTTAATATTAAAAAGATGTCAAAGAATTTTGTTTTTTTAAAAAATAGAAAAACAGAAGGAGAAAAAATTTGAAAAGAGTAATTCAAGAGCTCGAAATTGGAATTGACCCTGAGCACAGCACCTTCCTGGTCTACGGGAGGAGGGATTTAACCCTTGCGGAAATATTAACCACGCTTAGCGCCTATTTGGTGTTAATACTACAAAAGGAAAAAGTTGAGGGGTCTGAAAAACTAGCCCCAGAACTCATCTTGGGGGGCTATATAGAAAATAATTTTATCCATATTGAAATGCCTCCTCAAATGAATGGAGGTAGTCAAGTATGGAAAATTCCCATTAACAATAAGCAGGGAATAATTGATTTCTTCCTAGAAAAAATATGTCCCCCTTTGAATTAATGAAGGAATCGTAAAAAAAGAGCCTTGTCGCAAAGCGACAAGGCTCAAAAAATTTCTAAAATATTTAGCTAACCGGGACCGAGTCCCCCATTGGGGACTCGGTCCCCTAAAAACAATTAAAGCGCCTTGACGAAAAAATTTATATAATCTTACAAGCTCTTCCTTCTCATATAATGTCTGGCGACTTTTAATTTAGCCATTTCCATCTCCAACACAGCCGCTACACGAGCATATTCCATTTCATCCACTTGAATAACTTTATTTTTAATATCCTCCGCTCTCTTCCTGGCTTTTTCCACTTCTTCAATATTTATCTCCTCGGCTCGCTCGGCTTCATCCGCCAAAACCACCAACTTATTATCATGAAACTCAATAAATCCGCCCGCCACCGCCAAATCAACTTCTCCCTTATTTCCTTTTTCTTTGACGATCATTTCTCCCGGTTTCAAAGAAGCGATGTAAGAACGGTGATTGGGCAAAATTGTAATTTCTCCGACTTCAGTCGGGATAGTGACCTGAGAAATATCTCCCTCATAAACCACTCTCTCCGGAGTGACTATTTTTAATTTAATTATTTTATTATCCATCTTGATTGTGGAGGCTAAACCTCCATTGCAGAGGTTTAGCCTCCACAAAATATAGTTAGTTAACTAATTTATCATTATTTCTTTTTTCCCTCCTCTTTTTCGCTTTTTAAAACATCCTCGATTCCGCCTTTCATATAAAATTCTTGCTCATCCACCTCATCTAATTTTCCTTCCAAAATCATGGCAAATCCTTTAACCGTATCTCCGATTTTTACATATTGACCGGGGGTACCAGTGAATTGTTCCGCCACAAAGAAAGGCTGGGAAAGAAATTTTTGAATTTTTCTCGCTCGAGAAACCGTTAATTTATCCTCGTCGGACAATTCTTCCATTCCCAAAATAGCAATAATATCTTTTAGGTCTTTATATCTTTGCAAAACTCTCTGCACCTCGGTGGCCACTTGGTAATGCTCTTTGCCGACAATGTTCGGATCCAAAATAGTGGAAGTCGAATCCAACGGATCAACCGCCGGATAGATTCCCAGTTCGGATAGACCTCGAGACAACACCACTTTGGAATCCAAATGAGCAAAAGTGGTGGCCGGGGCCGGATCAGTAAGATCATCAGCCGGTACATAGACCGCCTGCACGGATGTCACCGAACCCTCTTTGGTGGAAGTGATTCTCTCTTGCAATTGACCCATTTCTTCCGCCAAAGTCGGCTGATAACCCACCGCGGATGGAATTCTTCCTAGAAGTGCGGACACTTCGGATCCCGCCTGAGTAAAACGGAAAATATTATCAACAAATAATAGAGTGTCTCGTCCCTCTTTATCGCGGAAATATTCAGCCATAGTTAAAGCGGAAAGAGCTACTCGTTGTCGCGCTCCCGGAGGCTCATTCATTTGACCAAACACCAAAGCGGTCTTATCAAGCACACCGGACTCTTTCATTTCATGATAAAGATCGTTTCCTTCTCGAGTTCGCTCTCCCACTCCGGCAAAAATAGAATATCCTCCATGTTCTTGAGCAATATTTCTGATTAACTCCTGAATAACCACCGTCTTACCTACTCCCGCTCCACCGAAAAGACCCACTTTTCCTCCTTTGATGAAGGGGCAGATTAAATCGATAACTTTGATTCCGGTTTCCAGAATCTCCGCCTCGGTGGATTGCTCCGAAAATTTCGGCGCATCCCGATGAATCGGCAACTTGTCGGTTGTTTTTAATTCTTCCTTACCATCAATCACCTCGCCCAAAAGATTAAACATTCTTCCAAGAGTTTGCGCTCCTACCGGCACGCTAATTGGCGCTCCGGTATCATCCACCTCCATGGCTCTTTTTAATCCGTCAGTGGAACCCATTGCTACCGCCCTAACCTTTCCTCCTCCGAGGTGCTGCTGGGTTTCCAGGATTAACTTCTTCCCATCCGCCAAAACAATTTCCAGAGCGTTATAGATGGCCGGCAAATTTTCTCCGAATTCCACATCCACTACCGGTCCGATTACTTGCGATATTTTTCCTTTATTCATATGTTTAGATTTATGATTTAAGATTTATGATTTAAGAGATATAATACAAAACCTCTAAATTTATGTCATTCCGGAAAGTAAAATTTCTTGGCAATCCGCCAACTGGCGGAGAGTCTTAGAAATTTACTTACCTGCCTGCCGGCAGGCAGGTGTGGAATCTCTATTTTAATTCTGAAATACTTTAGTTAAGCCAAATAATGCTATTAATTAAAATCGCTATCAAAACTTAAACTTCTTTAAGTTTTGAACGGTAATTTCGCTTAATTTTTTAATAAAAACTTCAATAAAAACAAACACATATTATTATCAGCTCAGCGCCTTCTCCATACTTTCTAATCTTGTCACTCTGAATCTAATTCAAAATAAAACTTATCTATTTTTTTCCTTATAAACTTAGATTGCCACGGCGGAGTACCGCCTCGCAATGACATATTTTTTAAAATTTAATCATTGAAAATTTATTGGAAATTGGAAATTGGTTATTGTAAATTACTCTAATGCTGCTCGTCCCGCACTAATTTCCGCAATCTCCTGAGTAATCTTCATTTGTCTAATTTTATTGTAAGCCAAATTTAAACTCTCACTCATCTCCTTGGCCGAGTCAGTAGCGTTTCTCATAGCCATCATTCTTGCCGACTCCTTGGAAGCATTGGATTCCAGGATAGCATGATAGAGTTGCATCTCGATTAATCTGGGGAAAATATGCTCCAAAACTTCATCCGGACCGGGCTCCACTTTGTATTCGGATTTCGGCTTATCTAAACCGTATTCCTTGGCCAAATTATCCATTTCGGCGATTTGCTTTTCCAAATCAATTTTTGAAATCGGCAACAACTGGCGAATTTTCGGTTGTTGCACTATAACCGAAACATAATCCGTGTAAGCCATCACTACCTTATCGTATTTCTTATTTAAATATTCGTCTATTACAATCTTTGAAAGCGGTCTGACTTGTTCTATTTTCGGCAAATAAGTCAGTTCCGGAAAGGCCGCTACAATCTCTCTTCCTAATTTACCCACCAATCCCTCGCCTTTCTTGCCCACGGTTATAAAATCTATTTTCAAATCTTTGTCTTCAATTTTCGATTCAACTTTCTTATTTCCAATTCTGTTTATTTTCAAATTCTTCGGGTTGGAGATTTCTTCTCGCACTTTTTTCATTATCTGAGAATTAAAAGAACCGCACAAACCCCGATTGGAGGTCATTACGATAATTAAAACGCTTTTA
>JAZHDF010000068.1:0-3003 GCA_036584565.1 Candidatus Moraniibacteriota bacterium | reverse complement strand
ATTTCAAGGCCTCTTCGGTTAAAGCATAAATTATCAAGAATGATAAGGATTTCATAATATCTTCGGGATTTTGACCTGTTTGAAAAAAAGAAAGAAATAAAGAAATGGTTACCAGTTGTAAAGTTAAAGACATTCCGGCGGTGAGGATTCCCCAGAAAAAAGATTGAATGGCGTTTCTAAAATACATTTTTTATTTTTTATTTTAATTTTTTTAAATGTTTTTCTATTTCAAAGAGAGATTTTTTTCCTTTAGCGAGCTTCTCTCTTTCCATTTCGACAATGTTTTCGGGAGCTTTGCTCAAGAAATTTTTATCGGATAGTCGCGCCTCCAGGTTTTTCAGATAGTTACGGAGATTTTCCGTTTCTTTATTCAGTCTCTCTCTTTCTTTTTCTTTGTCAACCGGGCTAATCAGGCATATTTCAATTCCTTCAATAACGACATAAAGGGCGTCAGTTGGTTTTTCCCCTTTTTCGGTGATAGATATTTTTTCTATTCCAGTGCGTAAATTTTTTATCAAAATTTCGGATTTTTTGAGGGTCTTTGTTTTTTCTCCGGCGTAAATCAGCGCCTCTATTTTTTTGGTCGGTTCGATTTTATTTTCCGCTCGCAGGTTGCGAATGGCGACAATAATCGATTTTATCTCCTCAAAAGAATCGATTTTTTCTGTTGGGGATAAAATGTTCCAATTTTCTTCTTGCGGCCATTTTTCAATCAAAAGTAAATTTTCCTTTTTCATAGAGCTCCAGATTTTTTCGGTGACAAAAGGAATAAAAGGATGCCAAAGTTTCAGCAAATCTTCCATAATTTTGTTGAGAATTGATATTTTTTCAGCTTTATTTTCTTCAAATTTGGCTATTTCCAGATACCAATCGGCAAAATCATTACGAGTAAATTCAATCAGCTTTTCTCCGGCCGGTGAAAATTTGTAATTTTTCAAATCGGCGGTTACTTCCGAAATTAATTGTTGGAATTTACCAATAATCCATTTATCGGCGGGAGTGAGATTTTCTTTTATTGAGGATATTGGGAGTTCGGAATTCGTCTTTGCTTGAGTTATGACAAAGCGACTGATATTCCAGAGCTTGTTGATAAAATTTCTGAAACCTTCTATTTTTTCTTCACTCAGACGCAAGTCATTGCCGGCAGTGGCGCCAATAAGCAGGGAGAGGCGAACCGAATCTGTTCCGAATTTATTGATGACATCCAATGGGTCAATTCCGTTACCCTTGGATTTGCTCATTTTTTTCCCGAATTTGTCCACCACCATTCCGTGCAAATAAACTTTTTCAAAAGGAATTTCTCCCAAAGCAAAAAGACTCATCATAATCATTCGACTAACCCAAAGGGTCAGTATTTCATGGCCGGTTTCCAAAACTTGAGTCGGATGAAATTTTTTCAAGTCGCCCGTTTTTCGGTTATTTTGGAAATTATCCGGCCAGCCCAAGGTGGAAAAAGTCCACATTCCGGAAGAAAACCAGGTGTCCAAAGAATCCTCATCTTGGGTGATTTTGGCGGAGTGGCATTTGGGGCAGGCGGCCGGTTTTTTTTCGCTGATAATTGTTTCTCCGCATTCGCAATAATACGCCGGAATATCGTGTCCGAACCATATTTGCCGGCTGATGCACCAATCATGAAGGTTTTCCATCCAATCAAGATACCTTTTGGTAAAACGAAAGGGGATAAATTTTATTTGTTTTTCCGTGGCCAATTCAATCGATTTCTGCTTGAGAGATTTATTTTTGAATCTTTCCAGAGGTTTATCAACCGCTACAAACCACTGCTTGGAGGGCAACGGTTCGATGGCTGAGTTGCAACGATAACAAACGGAAAGATTATTTTTGATCTCTTCTTCTTTCTCTAATAGATTATTTTTTTTAAGATCCGAAACAATCAATTCTCTCGTTTCGGAGGCGGACATCCCGGAATATTTTTTGAATTCGGAATTTATGCGACCCTCTTCGTCGATTACTTTGACTATTCTTAAATTATTTTTTTCTGCCATTTTCCAATCAATCATTGAATGAGCCGGGGTGACGCCCAGGGCGCCGGTTCCGAATTGCATATCCACCTCATGATCGGCGATTATTTTTATTTTTAATTTTACTCCGCAAAAAAGACCCTCGAATTCTCGGCCGATAAATTCTCGGTAGCGTTCGTCTCGGGGATTGACAGCTACAGCCGTATCACCCAATTTGGTTTCCGGTCGAGTAGTGGAGATGGAAATAGGAAAATCTTTCCAATAGCGAAAGGTGTAGAGTTTTCCGGCCTGCTCGAGATGTTCAACCTCATCGTCCGCCAAGGTGCTTTGACAGCGAGGACACCAATTAACGATTCTTTCTCCACGGTAAATAATTCCGGCCCGGTGCATATCGACAAACATGCGAGTAACCGCTTTTTTTCTTTCTTCATCAAGTGTAAAAGCTTCCCTGGACCAGTCCAAAGACGAGCCCATTTTTCTTGTTTGATAAAGAATAGTGGATTGAGTTTCTTTTAAAAATTTCCAAACTTCTTTCAGGAATTTTTCTTTCCCCAAATCATGTCGGGTGAGACCTTTTTCTTTGAATAGGTTTTTTTCCACCACATTTTGGGTGGCGATAGCGGCATGATCGGTGCCGGGAACCCAGAGCGCTCGATAGCCCCGCATGCGGTGAAAGCGAATCAGTAAATCTTCGATTGCCAACATAGCGCTGTGTCCGAGATGTAGTTTGGCGGTGATATTGGGCGGAGGCAGGACAATCGTATACGTTTTGGCGTTTTCGGGCAGATTTAAATTATCCGGATTAAAAAAACCTGATTTTTCCCAGATTTTATAGATTTTGTCTTCCACTTCTTGCGGAGAATATATTTTCGGCAGTTCCGTTTTTTTCATTTGTGCGATTTTATAAGTTATTTTGAGGATTTTTGGAAAATTTTCCTTATTTACATACTATCAATATAAAGGATATTTTTCAAGGATAAAAAATAAATTTAAAAAAATAAAGCGGGCGATTTGGCTAAGATCG
>JAZHDF010000067.1:0-16527 GCA_036584565.1 Candidatus Moraniibacteriota bacterium | reverse complement strand
GATTTAATTAGAATTTTACATAAATATTAATTAGTTTGATGGTCTAGAGCCTAAATAAAATAGAAATGATTTATATAGTTATATAAGTGATTAATTGCTTATATAAATAATATTATGCTAAATAAAAAAATAGCTATTTATCAATCTAAGGATGGAGGTTTGGAAATCATAGCGGACTTAAAAAATGAAACAATTTGGCTAACTCAGGCAGACTTATCTTTGATTTTTGAAAAAGACCAATCAGTAATTTCGAGACATTTAAAAAACATCTTCAGGGATGGCGAAATTGATAAAAAAAGCAATATGCAAAAAATGCATATTGCAAATTCAGATAAGCCGGTGGAGTTTTATTCTTTGGATATTGTCTTGGCAGTAGGCTATAGAACAAATTCTCAAAAAGCAATGGAATTTAGGAAGTGGGCGACTAAAACTCTACGCGAGCATATTGTCAAAGGCTATACTATCAATAAAAGAAGGATTGCAAAAAATTACGAAGAATTTTTGCATGCAGTGGAATCAGTTCAAAAACTGCTTCCCGAGGGTAATAAATTAAAAGCCCAAGATGCGCTAGAGCTTGTAAAAATGTTTGCCGGCACCTGGTTGTCTCTGGATGCTTATGATAAATCAACTTTGCCAAAATCAGGCGCAAATAAAAAGCAAGTTCGCATAAATGCTGATGAATTGGTGCAAGCTTTAGCAACTTTGAAAGAGAATTTGTTAAAGAAAAAAGAAGCTACAAAACTTTTTGGACAAGAGAATCAAAAAGATGCTGTAGCCGGAATTTTGGGCAATATCTTTCATCGGGGCGGGATGCTTACGAAACTTTGGAAGAAAAAGCGGCCCATCTGCTTTACTTTTTTGTCAAAAATCATCCGTTTGTGGATGACAATAAACGGAGCGGTGCGTTTGCTTTTGTTTGGTTTCTCAATAAATCAGGAATCCTACATAAAGATAAAATGTCTCCCGAAGCATTAACAGCACTGACACTTTTGGTGGCGGAAAGCAATCCAAAAGATAAACAAAGAATCATCGGACTTATTTTATTATTGTTAAAAAAATAATTTTATGTCAAAAATTAAAAACCTATCCAAGCACGAGATGCCCCGAGAAAAGATGCTGGAGAAGGGGGTTGAGAGTTTAAGGGATTATGAATTGATGGCGATTTTATTGCGGACGGGAGTGGCGGGCAAAAATGTTTTGGAAGTTTCCAGGGAAATTTTAAAAAAGTTTCCGACTAAAAAATTGTTAACCTTGGATTTAAAAAGTTTAGCTAAAATTAAAGGAATTGGCACGGGCAAGGCTTGTTTGCTTTTATCCGCTTTTGAATTAACCAAGCGAGCGCTGGAAGTGGAGGATAATAATTTACCGGTGATAAATTCCGCCAAAGAGGCGGTAGCGCAACTCCAAGAACTTCGCACGGCCAAAAAAGAACATTTGGTCGTTTTGTATCTAAATGCCAGGAATCAACTCATTTGCAAAGAAATTATTTCCGTCGGAACCCTTAACGCCAATCTGGTGCACCCCCGAGAGGTTTTTAAGCCGGCGATTGATAATTTTTCCGCCTCAATAATAATCGCTCACAATCATCCCTCGGGTGGGGCCGAGCCTTCGGATAATGATCTGACCACAACTAATAGACTTAAAGAGGCTGGGAAAATAATGGGCATCGAAGTTATTGATCACATAATCATAACCAAAATCGGATTTTTCAGCCTAAAAGAAAAGAATTTACTTTAAAAGAATTAAAAATAAAAATATGAAAAAGAAAAAAATTGAAATCAATAATCAACTTATTTCTGTGAATTTATCGGATAAAGAGGATGATTATATCTCTCTTACGGATATTGCTCGGTTTAAAGATGCCGAGTCTACCGGAATAGTCATTGCAAATTGGTTGTCAACCAAATATACCATACAATTTATAGGGGCTTGGGAGCAACTTCACAATCCGAATTTTAATGTTATGGAATTCCATAACATTAAAAATGAAGCCGGATCAAACGGTTTTATCTTATCCTCATCTCGTTGGATAAAATTGACAAATGCTATCGGCATACGCTCATCGGTAGGTCGCTATGGCGGAGGAACCTTTGCTCATAAAGATATTGCTTTCGAGTTTGCTACTTGGATTTCGCCGGAATTCAAACTCTATCTTATCAAGGAATTTCAGAGACTTAAAATTGAAGAAAATGAAAGAGTGGCGCTGGGTTGGGATGCTAAGCGGATGCTTACTAAAATAAATTATAAAATTCATACGGATGCGATTAAGGAAAATATTATTTTACCGCAAAAACTGTCGGGAAAAATGGCGGACATCACTTATGCCAATGAAGCGGATGTATTAAATATGGCGCTTTTCGGGATGACTGCCAAAGAATGGAAAAATAAAAATAAGAACAAAGTTGGTAATATTCAGGATTATTCGGATGTAACGCAATTGGTATGTTTGGCTAACCTGGAAAATTTGAATGCCGAATTTATTCGGGCGGGATTATCTCAAAAGGAGCGATTGTTAAAATTAAATGAAAGCGCGATTTCTCAAATGAAATCTCTTTTGAATAGTTCGGGAATTAAAAAATTGGAAAACGGAGTAAAAAAATAGTTTATTTTCAAATTTAGTGAAGGCAATAAGGGAAATTAAAGCAACTTTGAATTTGATATTGGTATATTCAAAGTTAAGTGCTAAACTTTGAATATGATGTTTATAGTACGCTTTGTGTCATTTCGACTCGTCTCGCGTTGCTATGGCGAAGCGGGCCTTGTGGACCGCGTGTCGCCTTAGCTTTAGCGGTGGCACAGAAATCTCGAGGCGGTATATATTTATAAAATTCAATTTAAATTAGAGAAAAAATAATTATGAAAAAAGAAGCTCAAGCAAGGATAAAAATAAATAAACTTCTAGAGGAATCCGGCTGGAGATTTTTTGATAATGAAAAGGGAAAGGCTAATATACAACTCGAACCCGGTGTGCCCCTAACAAAGACAAAATTGGATACTCTGGGGAATAATTTTGAAGCGCAGGCAAAGGGATTTGTGGATTATCTTCTTTTGGATGATGATGGTTATCCGATTATTGTAGTTGAAGCAAAAAAAGAATCTATCCATCCGTTGGATGCCAAAGAACAGGCTCGTGATTATGCATATTCTCAAAAGTGTCGCTTTGTAATTTTATCAAATGGAAATGCTCATTATTTTTGGGATACGGAAACCGGCAATCCAAATATCATAACTGAATTTCCAAAACTTGAATCATTAAAGCACAGGGAAGAATTTAAGCCCAACAAAGATGCACTAGCTGAAGAATTAGTTGATGAGACATATATTGCCAAAGCACAAGACCCGGATTTCGATA
Organism: Candidatus Moraniibacteriota bacterium; assembly: GCA_036584565.1. Taxonomy (GTDB): domain Bacteria; phylum Patescibacteriota; class Minisyncoccia; order Moranbacterales; family UBA9337; genus UBA9337. The sequence continues at coordinate 13,175 of JAZHDF010000067.1, read as the reverse complement.
AAGATCCTCGTTATTTAGATAAGGCAACTCGTGTTCAATATATAGCAGATAAAGGTTTAAAAATATTGCGACCTTATCAGGTGGCGGCTATCAAAGCCCTTCAGCAAAATGCTAAAAATGGTGGAGAGCGATTTCTCTTTGAGATGGCAACTGGAACTGGAAAAACTCTTACAACTGCAGCTGTTTGCCGTCTTTTTCTTCGTACCGGGAATGCTAAGAGAATTTTATTTTTAGTAGATAGAATTGAGCTTGAAACACAAGCGGAAAAATCCTTAAAAAAAGTTTTGGGTAGTGATTATATCATTAAAACTTACAAACATAATCGTGACAATTGGAAGAGCGGACAAATTATTATCAGTACCGTGCAAACACTGCTTTCATCCGACACTTATCGCAATAATTTTTCTCCGACTGATTTTGAATTGGTAATTTCAGACGAGGCTCATCGTTCATTGGGTGGAAACTCTCGAGCGGTTTTTGAATTTTTTAACGGCTATAAATTAGGATTAACTGCAACCCCAAAAGACTACTTGAAAAATATCAGCAAAAAAGATTTAGGTGAGAATGATCCCAGGGCATTTGAAAGAAGAGAACTTTTAGATACCTATAAAACTTTCGGATGCGAAACGGGCAATCCGACATTTCGGTATAGTTTGCGTGATGGCGTAAAGGATGGATTTTTGATTAATCCTAGAGTTATCGATGCGCGTACCGAGGTTACTACCCAACTTTTATCCGAAAAGGGGTATGCGGTTGTCAATAAAGATGAGAATGGAGAGGAATCTGAAGAAAATTTTACTCATCGAGATTATGAAAGGAAATTTTTTAACGACGAAACTAATATTGCATTTTGCAAAGCCTTTATTGAGAACGCCCAGAAAGATCCAATTTCCGGAGAAATCGGAAAATCTCTTGTCTTTTGCGTGAGTCAGGCGCATGCTCGAAAAGTGGCGGAAATTTTTAATTTGATGGCTCACAGAATGTGGCCGGAAAAATATAATTCAGATTTTGCTATGCAAGTTACTTCAAACGTAAGCGGCGCCCAAGATAAAACCGTTCAATTTTCCAATAATACGCTTGGCGGACATTCACGTTTTGTTGACGGCTACAAAACAAGCAAGACCCGGGTTTGTGTGACTGTCGGTATGATGACGACCGGTTATGACTGTCCTGATATTTTGAACCTAGTGCTAATGAGGCCAATTTTTTCACCTTCGGATTTTGTGCAGATGAAGGGGCGAGGCACAAGAAAAAACAATTTTGTTTTTGAAAATGAAAAACATGAAAAGAAAAATTTTATTTTGTTTGATTTTTTTGCCAATTGTGAATATTTTGAAGAAAAATTTGATTATGATGAAGTTTTGAAATTGCCGGCAATTAAAACAGGAACAGGTGGAGGCGAAGGACCAGGGGGAGGAATTGACGAGATTGATTTGGCAATGCCTGATCAGATTATTTCCAAAGAAGAAATGGCTATTGGAGAAGATGGAATGAGAATTGATCGCGAGTTATATTTCCAAAAATTTGAAGAAAAGATTTCACAAAATAAAGAAGCAAAGGATATTTATGAGAAAGAAGGCATCGAAGGAGTTTTGGATTATGTGAAACAATTTATTTTAGATAAACCGACGGAATTTTTTACGCCGGAGAGACTGCGAAATTCATTGACGGTTGATCGCTGGGTAAGTTTTAAGGAAATGATGCAAAAAGCTTTTGGAGAAATTGATCGCTTTAAATCACGTGAGGAAAAAGCTGAAGATGAATTTTCTAAATTCCAAGATATTGAGAAACTTGATGCAAATCTAGTGCCAGCTGCCAAATGGCTTTTCTCTGCTTATTTGCAAGATCCGGAATTAAGAAAGATTATTGATAATAAGGAGTTTGCTAGACTTTACACAATGTCGGGTGTTGATATGGATATATTTAAACAACTTGCCGAGCAAAAGCGAAATGATGAAATTTCCTATGTGCAATATATTCCAATGTATGTAAATGATTATGTGGGGAATTTAAAGGAATTTGAAAGGATTTAGAAAATAGGTATAAAATAGGTATAATATAGGTATAATTATACCTATATTGAGGTTAGGCCTAATTCTTTGTAGGGTAGCCCTAATAAAAATCTTCTATTGCTAAAACACGACCATGTTTAATGATATAAAAAAACCGAAAAGAGATTTTATCTTTCTAGATGAATCCGGTGATCCGGGAAATTTTACTGATTATTATATTACCGGACTTATTCATGTTACGGATTTGTCTTTAAAGAAGTTGAATATTCATTTGGGGGCATTGAGATATTTTGGCGGAGTAAGGAATGAATTAAAATCAACCAGCCTAAATCAATTGCAAAAAGAGCACTTACTTGATGTATTAAAGATTTCTATGCATGATGGTAATTTTGTTAAAGCAAGCGCAGTATTTGTTAACAAGAAAAATTACAAGGGTAATTATTTGGAAGATAATGAACTATATAAAAAAGATCCTATTAAATTTCGCCATTTTGTTCTAAGGCGTCTCTTGGAATTTCATTTCAGTAAGGAAAAAGCTCAATCAAGAGAAATTGAGCTTGTGGTGGATAGATTTCATTCCGACGAAAGCAAAGAGCAACAATTGAGAAATTATCTTCGTGATATAAGAATAACAACTTTGCCGGAGTTTATTCATATAATTCAAGCTGATTCGAGGTATGTTGAGATGTTGCAGATAGCTGATTGGATTTCCGGGAGTGTTAAGGAAAAATTTTTTGTTCATAAAGAAAGAAATTTTAATGATTTATTTTCATATATAAAAGTGGATGAAATAGTTAAATGAAAAAAGGACCGGTACTCTTACGAGCCCAGTCCTAATATATTTGACTATTTATATTATACACCCTATTAAAATAGTTGTCAAATAAGCAAAATTATGTTAAACGATACAACAAAAAGAAAAATAAATTCACTGCGAGATATTCTTGTGGGGAAAGTGCCGGATCCAAAGAGTCAGGTCGAGCAAATTACCAATGCCCTGATTTATAAATATATGGATGATATGGATCAGCAAGCAATTGCCTTTGGCGGAAAGGCTAGCTTTTTTATGGGAGAATATCAGAAATATTCTTGGAAGAATCTAATGGATCCGAAACTGGGCGGACAAGATCGTATGAATCTATATACGGAATCACTGGAAAAAATGAGTCTTAATAAAAATCTTTCTCCGATTTTTCGCGATATTTTAAAAGGTGCATTTTTGCCGTATCGAAGTCCGGAAACGCTTAATATGTTTTTGCACGAGATTGATGGATTTTCTTATGATCATAGTGAAGACTTGGGAGATGCGTTTGAGTATTTGCTAGCCATTATGGGTAGCCAAGGAGATGCCGGTCAATTTCGTACACCGCGACATATTATAGATTTTATCGTAGATGTAGTTGATCCGAAAAAGAATGAAACAATTCTGGATCCGGCTTGCGGAACGGCGGGATTTCTTATCAGCGCTTATAAACATATTTTAGAAAATAATAATGATAAAAAGGGAGCTTCGATTATTCACGATGAAATGCGAACTTTGCACAAAAATTTTACCGGCTATGATATTAGCCCGGAGATGGTAAAGCTTTCACGAGTAAATATGTTTTTGCATAATTTTCCCGAGCCAAAAATTTTTGAATATGATTCGCTTTCTAGTGATGAGCGGTGGGATGATAATTTTGATGTGATTTTGGCCAATCCTCCCTTTATGACACCTAAAGGCGGAATTATTCCTCATAAAAGATTTTCTGTTCCTGCTAACCGTGCAGAGGTTTTGTTTGTGGATTATATTATGAATCACCTGCGACCAAAGGGAAGGGCGGGTATTATCGTGCCGGAAGGAATAATTTTTCAATCAGGTAATGTTTATAAACAATTGCGCAAGAATCTGGTTGAAGATGGATTATATGCGGTGGTGAGTTTGCCTTCTGGAGTTTTTGCGCCATATAGTGGAGTGAAGACAAGTATTTTGTTATTTAATAATGAATTTGCAAAAAAGAGTAAAGAAATTTGTTTTGTAAAAGTTGAAAATGACGGATTTGATCTTGGAGCGCAGAGAAGAGAGATTCCAAAAAATGATTTGCCAATAGCTCTAGATGTTTTGAACAGTTGGAGCACGGGCAAAAAAGTAGAAAATAAATTGGCGGTTTATGTAGAAAAATCAAAAATCGCTGAAGGCGGAGACTATAATCTTTCTATTGATCGCTATCATGTGGCAATTGATTACTCTAATGCAAAATGGTCTGTGGTGGAATTGGGCAAGGTGGCAGAAATTTCTGCTGGTAATTCAGCGCCACAAGATAAAAAATTTTATGAAAATGGCATATATCCATTTTTTAGAACATCTGATGTGGGTATTGTTCATATTTCTGATAATTTACAAGAATCAAGAGATAAATTAAATAAAGATGGGATAGAAAAATTAAAATTATTTCCAAAGAATACAATACTTTTTCCAAAAAGTGGGGCATCTACTTTTCTGAATCATAGGGCTATGCTCGGTATCGATGGATATGTTTCAAGTCATCTTGCTACAATAATATCAAATGAAGATAAGATACTACCTAAATTTCTATTTAATTTACTGAAGAATGTTGATGCAAAATTTTTAACTCCAGATCAAGCATATCCATCCCTAAAAACAAGTAAAATAGCAAAAATAAAAATCCCTCTTCCACCTCTCGAAATTCAAGAGCAGATCGTGGCGGAGTTGGATGGCTATCAAAAAATCATCGATGGCGCCAAGCAAATCGCTCAAAACTGGAAACCAAAAATAGATATTGATCCAGAATGGAAAAAGGTAAAGTTGGGAGATGTTGCAGATGTTATTGCTGGTCAATCACCAGAAGGAAAATTCTATAATAATAATGAAGATGGTGTGCCTTTCTATCAAGGAAAAACTGAATTTAATGATATTTATCTTGGAGGTCCAAAAAAATGGACAACTCAAATAACTAAGATTGCTGAAGCTGGAGATATCTTAATGTCTATGCGCGCCCCTGTTGGTCCTGTTAATATTGCTACACAAAAAATATGTATTGGCAGAGGTCTTGCGGGAATAAGGGTGAAAAATATTGAGCAAATGTTTTTGTTCACTTATTTAAAAAGTATTGAAAGGGAAATTATTGGAAATGGTGGGGCAGTATTTGATTCAATTAGTAAAAATCAAATAGAAAAAATAAAAGTTCCTTTTCCTGATCTTAAAATCCAAAAACAAATCGTGGAAAAAATCGAAGCCGAGCGCGCACTAGTTGAGTCGGCGAAAAAGCTGATTGGGATTTACGAACAAAAAACAAAAGACACAATCGCCAAACTTTGGGATAAATAAAATGGGACAACTTGAAATTATTGAGAAATTAAAGCATGGATTAGAAGAAGATATTCATGAAGAATGCCAGGTTGTTTATATTCTATCGCGAATCAGGAAAATATTAGAAATAAAAAATCAAAAGACGAAATACAGATTTCTAAATTTCTATTGCAACTGGTCTCTACATAGCAAAATAGATAGGAAAGAAACAACTGATCTTCTAAGAGTGTTGCTTGAAAAAAATATTGATAGCAAAAAAAGTGGTAAAGAAAACGCCATAAAATTAAAATTAAATAATAATAATTTTTTTAAGTTATCAAGTTTCAAGCAAGAATTAACTGATTTTTTGCAGGAGAATAATTTGCCTTTAAATGTTGTCAAAAAGAGCTGGATTTCATTTATAAAAATTTTATTAGAAATAATTAAAGAAAGTCCTATAATATTTACTTCGAATGTTTTAAATGAACTTAAATTATCAAAGGATGTAAAAGGAAATTATTGCTACAAATTTACTCTTGTTAGCAATAAAAATAAACCCATAGTGAAACTTAAATTTGAATTTGATTAGGACCGTCCTTGGATAGCCTGCTAACTCAAAACCCTCAAATAAAAAACAAAAAGGTAATACGAAACTACGGCCGTAGTTTTGTATTACCTTTGATTATATATTTAAAATTTCTCCTTTTACTCCCACACACTAGTGCGATGGAGTAAAATACCATAAAGATAAATAGTGGTTTATAAAGTTTTAAATCTTAAAGATATCGGGCAAGAGCGTTTTTAGCCGACGATGTTAATAAAATAATCTTCTTAAAAGCGGTAGGATGGGTGAGAGATTCTTCGAATTGTCGCCTAAGCGGAATTACGTAATTAATTATGTAATTGTTGAAAAATTTATATGCTTTTAAATAAAACAAGAGAAATGGTTTTATTTTAAAAAATTATGAATAGTTAAAATTTTATGTTATTATTTTAACATATAACATACCTTTAAAAAAAATAAAAATGGAAAACAATTTAGAAAAAGAAGACGAAACAGCCAATCAAAACATTGCCGAAAAAACGGCAAAACATAACCTTGCCAAGATTGTTGCCGTGATTATCGCAGCTATATCGATAGCAATAATTCTTATTTTTTTGAATAACGGCTTTGAAAAATATAGCTTAAGCAAAAATTTAAAAAATAATAATAATGTAACTTATGATAACGACAAGGCTTTTGATCCTCAAAAATCATTAGTAAATCTTGAAAACTTAAGAAGTAAATATTCTTTTCCGTCTTTTGAATATAAAAAATCGGAGTTTAACCCCAGTGTGCCCGAGGAAAAAATTGAGCTAAGTGAACTTAAGAACATGGAAAGTTTTTCTAAAAATTACCAGGGTGGCGTATTAAAGCCGATTATTTTTTCAGATACTCAAAGAAAAGCACTGGAAGATAAAAATTTTTTTATCGTAAAGAATGAGGATAAATTTTTTGATGATAATCCGGACGAGTGGAGCCTTAGGACCGATGATTGGACTTCCGTTTATGAGGATATAGGCGGTTCCGGATCGCCGCAAAATCGTCTTCCGGATAATTCTGTTTTTATAACTTCCGATTTTATTTTGCATGTATATCATAAATTGGTAGAAAAAGAATTTAAATATATAGAGCAAAAGGAATTTTATCCTCGTCTTTTGGAAATATCCAAAACCATGTTGGATGCTTCCATGGTCGCATACAATAATTCAAAAAAAGGAGACAGCGAAGATACTGAAAGTTATCAAAGGCTAATAACTTATTTTGCGGTTCCGAATGTTATACTTAGTTCTTCTTATGATTTTTATAAAAATGAGTTGGTGATGGATGACAGTTCCGATTCAAAAGAGGCCGTCCTTTTAAAACTGGATGAAATTAAAAATAACATTCCAACCGAATCATATAACTTAGCTAAACAAGAAATAGAATTAATTATGGACGCTGAAAGCGTAAAAACATCGCCACTCTTTGGTCCCTATATTAATAAAGCGGGAGTAACTTTTGATGAAGATTACACCCAATATGGCCCGCGTAGTCATTATGGAGAAAATCCGATATTGCGAAGTTATTGGCGCTCAATGATGTGGTTTGGCAGACAGAATTTTTTTGCCAAAAGTGAGGAGCTAACCAGAGATGCTATTAATATCGTTTTGTTGATGGAAAGTACCAGTATGATGAGTAATTGGGAGGATATATATATCCCGACATCTTTCTTTGTCGGAGAAAGTGACGATTTGGGAATTTATGACTATAAGAAGATAATGTTCGATAATAAAAGCATTCCTTATGGAAAAAATTTGGTCGACAAGGTGCAAAATGTTGTTAAGGAGTTAGAAGGTCCGCAAATAATGTCTTCGATGGCAGGTGGTGATAAAATTTTTGAAATGTCGAAGGATGAATTGCAAAATGAAACAAAAGGCTTTCGTTTCATGGGTCAGAGATTTACTCCGGATGCATTTATTTTTTCAAGTTTAACGCAAGGCGATGAAATGCCTGATCCGGAAACCGGAGAAAAACTTCCCAGTATGCCGACAGCGCTTATGATTATGTCTTCAATCGGAAACGAAACGGCGAATCCTTATCTTGAAGATTGGATAATAAGCAATGCCCCCAATTCAAAAAATGTAATTAATAACAGAATTGAAAGTATTAAAAAATATTTTGGCAATCTTACTTTGAGTTCATGGACACAAAATATTTATTGGGGATGGCTTTATACTTTAAGATCTCTTTCTCAAGAAAATCTGGATAAAAAAGGTTATCCTAATTTTATGAAAAATGAGAGCTGGGATGATAAAAACCTGCAGGCCGCATTGGGCTCTTGGACGGAATTAAAACATGATACTTTGCTTTATGCAAAGCAATCTTATGCAGAAATGGGCGGTGGCGGACCGGAAGGAGAAATTCCTCCCGTACCCAAAGGATATGTAGAGCCAAATATAGAATTCTGGGATAGAATTATACCGCTTGTTAAAATGACCAAGGCAGGCTTGGAGCAGCGCAATTTACTTGACCAGGAGTTTCAAGCCAGAAACGATAATTTTATTGATGCTTTGGAGTTTTTTCGAAAAATTGCCATTGCTGAGTTAAATAATGAAGTTATTCAGGATAATGATTTTGAAAAGCTCCGCTTGCTGGCAGGAAATCTGGATAGTGTAATAGCGCCACTGCCCAATGAGGAGCGTACGGAAGGCTTGGCGCGTTCAGCACTTATCGCCGATGTACACACAGACGGACTGAAGAGGGAAATTCTCTACCAAGCAAATGGGATTCCTAATTATATTTATGTAGCGGTAAGGGATACTAACGGAACAAGATTAACTAAGGGATTGGTTTATTCTTATTACGAATTCAAAAATCCTCTTGAAAAAAGATTGACTGACAGTGATTGGAAGGAATGGATCTATACTCAAGATGAAAGCAAAATACCCGAACAACCTTTCTGGATTAAATCCTTGATGAAATAAATGAATAGGAAATTTTTAATAATTTTCTCTGCGACCATACTGTCTGTTTTAATATTTTTCTTATTAGTTAGTTTTCTCTTTTTAAGAGTAGAAAAAGAAATTTTTAACAGTCAATCGATTTCCAATAGCCATACTCAAAAAGAAGAGACGCTTGAAAGTTTTTTTGGAAATATTAAAGATTACGAATTGGCATTTGCCGACAGTCAAAATTTGGAAAAAAAGAGGATTGTTGCAGGCATAACTTCTCATCATTTTTTGGCAAAAGATTTGATTGCTCGTTTTTACTCCGGAGTATCAAATAAAGTCGAAAATATTGTATTAATAGGTCCCGATCATTATGACTTGTTGACTTCAAGAGAGGCTGAAGCGGTCACCACAAAAATAACCTGGGCTACTCCCTATGGAAACATCGAAGCGAATAATAATTCAATAGAAAATATCTTAAATAATAATATCGGAATTGAAATAAATGATAATATTTTTAAGATGGAACATTCAATTTATGTAGAAATTCCCTTCATAAAAAAAGCATTTCCGCAGGCCAAAGTTATCCCTCTAGTCATAAAAAATTCTGATAACTATCATGATTTTGAGACTATGGGAAGGGAACTAAAAGATATCCTGGAGGATGAAACTATAATGATTATTAGCAGCGATTTTTCGCATGGGCTCACCGAAATTGATGCAAAAAAATACGATGATCAAAGCATTGATATCTTGGAGAATCTAAAAATAGAAAACATAAATAAGTTAAATTGCGATTGTAAGGCTTGTATGGCTATTATGTCGGGGTTTTTGGGTGATAATAAGAATTTTCATTTAATTGAAAACAAAAACTCGGCTGACTTCGGGAGTCCGGACGAGAAAGTTACCAGTTATGTTAGCGGATATTTTTTAAAAGAATAACGAGCTTATTATTCGTTCTTTAAAAATAAAATGAGGAAAGATACTCCTTTAAATTTTCATCTAATCAGAATTACGTAATTGTTAAAATTTTATTCAAAGCGGGTTTGCCATCTTTCGGGTTGTTTTTTTTATCAAAATATGCTATAAATAAGATGCTTTGAGAGGAGGACAGTTTTTTGAAAAACCGATTATTTAATCAGGTAAATCGGACAATCGCCGGCAAAATCCGTCAGGTTTTTGCGGGAGGAAAGTCCGGACACCATGCCGATTTATCGGCATTACGAATAGCGGGTAACACCCGCCCGGTTTGTCGCAAGGCAAATCGAGGGACAGTGCCACAGAGACAATACTAGCCAACGCATAGCCTTGGAAATGTCAATTGCCCAAGCTCCAAGTTTCCCGCCTACAGACAGGTGGGCAGATAGATGATAATCAATAATCGATTTCCAAAATTCAGACAAATAAGTTTTGAATATTGGTTATTGGAATTTAGTATTTATTTGTATCTTGTAGTTTGAAATTTGATTATTCCACTGCTATGCAGTGGCAAAAGGTGAAAAGTGAATTTGTGTTTTTCGTTGTTTTCTTAAGAAATAATGAATGAGCGATAATTCTCGTCTTCCGGCGACGGAATGACGCGGTAAACCCTATTTGGTGCAAGGTCGTATCGCCATGCATAGCATTGGAAATATCAATCATCCAAACTCTAATTTCCAAAATTCAAACGAATCAGTTTCGAATATTGGTTATCGGGATTTGAAATTTGTTTGTGTATTGTAGTTTGGAATTTGGTTATTCCACTGCTATGCAGTGGCGGGGTGCCGCTTATGATCATATTGGCGACAATATGGCTAGATAAATGATTGTCGAAGATTTTTTCGCAATATTTTTATTTCGAGAAAATCGGAACAGAATCCGGCTTATAGATTTATCTGATTAAATAATTGGTTTTTATTTGCGATAATTTTTTTATTTTAACTAAATGAAAAAATCCGAATTATTTTTTAGCGCTATTCAGGTTCCGTTGGACGCGGTAGCGATTTTTTTGGCCGCTATTACCGCTTTTTGGTTGAGAGATTTGTCTTTTGTCAAAGAAACTCTGGAGTTGAAGACCTTGCTCAATATCGTTCCCTTTAAGGAATTTTTGCAGATAACTTTTTGGGCCATCCCGCTGTTTTTGCTTGTTTTTGCCACTCAGGGGCTGTATGACATTCGTTCCACTCGAAAATTTTGGAAAGAATCTTTCGGCGTTTTTAGCGCCACTACCATAGTCTTGATGATTGTCGTGGTGGCTTTTTTCTTGAAACGAGAATGGTTTTCTTCGCGCTTTATTATCCTCTTGGCTTGGTTGTTGGTAACTTTTTATGTTATTTTGATCCGTTCTTTGCTCCAATACATCCAGAAACAAATTTTGATAAAAAAAGGAGTAGGTGTCCATAGAACCTTATTAATCGGACGAAACGGTAAAATCGAAGCGCTGAAAAAAGTAATCGAAAAAAATCCCAAGATGGGTTATCAGGTGGTGGACGTTTCCGAAACCGCCCGCGTCTCGGCGGTCAAAGTCATCCGGGAGGAGAAGGGTATCGACGAAATAATCCTGGCTGACGCCAGTATTCCCGAAGACGATATCGAAAAATTAATCGATTATTGCGCTATCAATAATATAGCTTATCGCTTTATTCCCACCACTTTACAAACCGCTCATTTTGAAATGGGAGTTTTTGCCGGCGAGCCGATTATCGAAATCCAACATACTCCGCTGGAAGGGTGGGGGAAAATTATGAAAAGAATTTTTGATATAGTCGGGTCGATTTTTTTTATTATCTTGACTTCGCCGGTGATGGCAATAGTGGCGATTTTGATAAAAATCGAAGACGGCACCGGTCCGATAATTTACAAAAACAAACGCATCGGTTCACACGGCAAAGAAATCAGACTTTTCAAATTCAGATATATGCGCTGGAAATATTGTATCGACAAGAGCAATCCCGATTTTGAAGAAGCTTTGGCTTTTGAAAAAAAATTGATAGCGGAAAGAAGTGTCCGCCAAGGTCCGCTTTACAAAATCAAAAACGATCCCCGAAAAACCAAGATTGGCGCTTTTATTGAGCGGTTTTCAATTGATGAATTTCCCCAATTTTTTAATGTACTATTGGGAGATATGAGTTTGGTCGGTCCGCGACCGCACCAGAAGAGAGAAGTGAAAAAATATCGTGAGTATCACCGCAGATTATTAACTATCAAGCCGGGCGTAACCGGAATGGCTCAGGTTTCCGGCCGATCGGATCTGGATTTTGAAGATGAATATAAGTTGGATTTATATTATATTGAAAATTGGTCTCTGCTATTGGATATCCAGATAATTCTCAAAACCGTGGTTGTTTTGCTAAGGAGAAGGAAAAATAATTCATAAAAATATTTTGCATGAATGAAAAAATAAATTGGCTTGAGCAAAATAGAGAAAATCCTAATTTGCAAAATGCCGTATTGCGAGCTATAGAAAGAATTGAATGTGAGGGTTATTGCTTGGGAAAGGGTAAAACTGCCACAATTTGCGCACTAGAAGATTACCCCGATATTTGCGTGAAAATTATAAATAAAGAAACGCCCGTAAACAATGGCGAGGAAGAGATGGATTTTTTGAGAGAGCTCAGTGAAAAAAAATTCCCCGTTCCCGCCCCGGTGTGTTTTGCTCAAACAGATAAGGCGGAATATGTTTTTATGGAAATAATAGATGGGTTGTCTATTGAAGATTTGGTTAAGGGAGTTGATGATAAAGAGTCTGAAATATTGAAAAATATCAATTTTAATGATTTCTTTAGGGAATTAAGAGAATTGGTTGAAAAAATGCACCGAGAAGGGATTCATCACAGAGATTTACATGAGGGCAATGTTATGATTGACAAAAAAGGAAAACCTGTTATAATTGATTTCGGTACCGCTAAGAAAATCAGACTCTTAGAGGAAAATCCATATATTGATAAGGGAATTCGAGATTCAGTCTATTTTCCTTCGGATGAAAATAAAATTATAGAGTTGAAAAAAATTCTGGGAAGTTATTTAAAAAATAAAGGTTTTTTTAATAAACAATAACATAAAGAGGGGAGACTAAATATATGAAAATAAAACTACCTTCAAATATTCAAAGATTTATTAAGGAATCTCTGCCTGATTTACTAAAAACAGAAAAAAAAGTTTATTTAAAGAAACCTTTTGCGGGATTTTTTATTGATTTTAATCGCAAAGACGATTTCTTGGAAAAATATTCCTTGATTGAATTGGGAATATTTAATGATCCGCGAGACATTTTCTTGTATTGCGACAACATTTTGGGGAAAAAGAAAGAATAGTTTTTTGAATAATACGCAAGCGTGATTTTGGAGGAAATCATGCTTTTTTTATTGAAAAAATAAATCTCCCGTCGGAATTTTCCGATAGGAGATTGAGTTGGCGCTGGAGAA
>JAZHDF010000066.1:0-16606 GCA_036584565.1 Candidatus Moraniibacteriota bacterium | reverse complement strand
GGCCTGCATATCGCCCAAACTCCATTCTCCCGGAGAAGCGTATTCGTGCGAAAGCTCCAAAGCTCCGCTATGCCCTCCGCCCAAAGAAGAAGTTGCCGACCAAGAACCGCTAAGATATTTGAACCCTTCCGGCGGAAGATCAATTACCTTCACATCGTTTACATTATTTTCCAACGCTTCCACCTTAATCGTGTAATCAATAATACTTCCGGGACTTTGAACAGTCGGCCATTGGTTGTTGTATTTCAAGATGGTTAATTCCGGTTCGATAAATTGATTACCGAAATCAAATTCGCAATAAGTTTGAACATAATTCGGAGTTGCTACTCTGGCCGCAAATCCGTCCTCTTCGTATTCCTCGCAATCATCCGGCAGGATTACGGTATGACAGAGGGCCTCTTCGAAAGATCCAGGATATGTCTGATCCCAACCTTCCTGCATTTCTTCACAAATTGAATATTCTCCCGGCAAAAGATGCTCAAACCAATACCAGCCGAAATGTTGCGGATCATCATCTGAAGAAGTCAGTATATTCCTCTCTCCCTCATCCAATTTTTTATTACCATTTTCATCGATAAACACTCGCCAACCGGGCAACAATGGCTCAAGTTCGCAAATTTGATCCGTTCTGAATTCTTCACCCTCGTCCTCTTCGATACAATCACGCACTCCGTTGTTATTTAAATCATCCCATTTATAGCCATGCACGTCCGTGAGTTCCACATTGCCGAAATTATTTCCCGCCGAAATAATCACGGGGCGCAGATCCAGATCGTAATATCCGCCACTCGGCGCTGTCTGCACCCAGCCGTCAGCAGCCTGAATCGGACTTAGAAACTCGGCCACCCGATAAGAATCTGAGAATAAACCATTGAATTCATAATATCCGTTAGCATCGGTAATTGTCGATGTTTCTCCTAAGTCATATATTTCATTGAAGTTATTATCAAGATAGATCGTCCAACCCGCCAAAGGCGTTTCTCCCTCCAATTCTTCCCAAACACCGTTGCCGTTTAGATCGCTGAATTTATAACCTGAAATGGTACGCAATTTGGAGTTGAAAAATTCCGCTTTTTCTTCCTCGCCGGTAAAATCCGAACCCGAAAATATTTCGTATTCGAAAGATTGCGGACTAAGGCTTTGATAATAGCCTGACAAATCTGGATCGTTTATATCTTCTTCCACTTTGTATTTCCCAGCTGTTAAATTGTCAAAAATCACGCAACCGTCTTCTCCTGTCGACTTAGTTTGATATAATTCCCAACTGTCCGGATAATCAAATAATTGGATATCAATATTGGCTAAAGGAAAATCCTCGGCGTCTTTATGGCCATTACCGTTGATATCCTCATATTTACAGGCCTTGATTTTACCCAATTCAAAATTGCCAAAATTATATTCCGGCCCCCAAACCGCATTTCGCGATTCGTTAAAACCGTTAGAGTTATCATCCGGTAAATTTACGATATGACAATTTCCACCGTCTCCGCTCGGATAAGTTTGAGTCCACCCATCTTGCAAGGCTTCGCAAACTTTATATTCTCCCGGCAAAAGATGCTCAAACCAATACCAGCCGAGGTGTTCTTCGCCATCACTAGTTTGCATTGTCTTAAAGGGTTCTGTTTCAAACATTCCGTCACCGATTCCTCGATAAAGATTGATAGTCCAACCGGAAAGAAGCTCTTCATCCGCTCCCGCCATCGGCCCGCCACTGGCATCCAAGTCCTCCCATTTATAACCATGAATCGTGCCATTGGGAACATTATAAAAATTACAGATTGTGTTTCCATCCTTACTTACCAAAACATTGTCCACGCTATCCATACCGTCAAATATTCCATTTTCCGATCCGCAGTCTGCGGAAAAAAGGTCATAGCCGGGCTGCTTGGTTTCGATAATCGTATATTCTCCGGTTTTGAGATTGGTAAAAGAAAGATTTCCCTCCGTTTTGGTAAAATCAGCCAATGGATCGGAAGTTTCTCCCGCTGTTCCGTCCGCATCGAATTGCCAGCCAACTCCCTTCGTTTGGTCCTCCGTGGTCTGCAAATCGCCGTCCATATCTATAATTTTATTGACGGTAATCGAGCCAAGATCTCGAGTATTGGTAATCGTGCAAGTGATATTTTCACCCTCGCTTAATATTACCGTGCCCCCGAGAGCCGTCGGACATCCTTCCCCGGTAATCGAAGTGAATGTATACCCGTCTAAACCATCTTCATCCAGAGCGATAGTCTCGTTGGCTTTAACTTCGGTCGCCACTCCCGAATTTACAGACAAATCCCCGATAGTCAAACCGAAACTATTCGGACTAGCGACTCCACCCGTTACTTCTTTTATCAAAGTAACCGTCGGCGCGATATCATCATTGACGATAGTACAAATTTTATTTTCTCCGGGCGCCAAATTTACGGCAGTTGAAATTCCGCCTGCGCCAACCGCTCCGCAATCCCAAGCTCCCTCGGTATAACCGGCGATATCATTTTCGGAAAGATTATAACTTCCCGGATCTACTGTCAAAGTTTGAGCAGTATAAGTGGTCGTACTTCCCGAAGGCACTCCCGCATCAAAAGTCAAATCCCCTCCGCTAAAATTTATTCCAAAAGCATCCACCGTTTCATTTCCGCCATTATCATTGATAACTTTTTTAATAACAGTTAGATTGGATTTTTTAGTGTTGGTAAAAGTGCAAGTAACTGTCTCACCGGGATCCGGAGTTATTTTTTCCGGAGTATTTCCACCTGTGCAAATCGCACTAGTTAAAATCCAACCATCCAGAACATTTTCCTTGATACTATATTCATTATCTTGATCAAGATCCGAAAAAGTTTGGCTGGCCGTACTATTAATAGTTGTTAGCTTTATATCTTCTAGCGGCAAGTTATCGACTGTAATATCAAAATCAAAATCTCCATCTCCACCGATTGTATTTTTTACCAAAATTATTTTAGCGTATTTCTCATTTACAAATTCGCAAATAATATTTTCTCCCGGTTCAACATTAATGCTTTCAATTGTTTCTCCATTATCACAAGTGGCGCTTTCTTGTTGCCAACCGGGCTCCTCTTTTTCAGAAACCCAATACTCTCCGGGTAAAACTCCAAAGGTTTTGGTTTTCGGTAATGCTCCGTTACTATCATCGTCCAAATAAAAATTCGTCGGATTATCGTTACCAAAATTATTGGTAAATTCAAAATCCTGAGCGTCATTATTTATCGCATCCTTTATAATTGTAATACTTCCTCTCTTGGTATTGGTAAAAGTACATTTCACTGTCTCATTATTCTCCACATTTATATTAGCTGTCGCTCCGACTCCGCTATTTAAATTCGAATCATCACAAACTAAATTAGTCAAATCCCAACCGCTCGGCACTGTTTCGGAAACGGAGTAAGCGCCCGGCGCGACAATTTTTTCCAATGTCCCTCCATCCGCTATCTGGCCCGAAACTTCTCCGCTAAATGTAAACAATTGAGGATCCCCGTTCGGCAGAGTTTGTTTTTCGATAATTATTTTACCCAGATTATCGGTATTGGTGATAGTGCAAGATTTTACATCGCCGGGATTAAGGATAACATTTCCATTGACATCGCAATCACCGGAAATCAACGCCGAATACCCGGGCTTTCCGGTCTCGGAAACAATATAGCTACCGGCGTCAAATCCGTTTTGTACTCCGCTTATCACCGGAGTCTGATTAACATAAAGCGGGAAATCGCCCACAGCCAAATCTCCATAAGTTGAATTATTGACTATTTTTGTCACGGTTAATTTTGGCCCGATATCGTCATTGGTAATATAGCAAGTTTTGTTTTCTCCCGGCTTTAAGGTTATTTTTCCATCCGGAGAACAATCCCCGCTCCAAGCGGAGGCTTCATAACCGGGCAAACTTGTCTCGCTGACGACATATTCGATATTTGATTGCAAAGTGGTCGCCACTGTGCTAGTAACTTCAACATCTCCAACAAATAAAGGAAAGTCGGCCACTTCTTTTGTGCCCCCATTGTCATTTACAACTCTTTTAACCAGAGTTAATTGAGGTGCTTGGTCTTCATTGGTAATGGTGCAAGTTTTGTTTTCTCCTAGCGCGATTGTGCCGGTACAATCGGATGAATATTTGGGGATATAACCGTCAATCAAATTCTCTGTCACATTATAAGCGCCTGCATCCAAAGTAACAATCGTTCCTGCGCTACTTCCCGCGAAACTGGCTGGCGAAGGATTAACTCCGGAAACATTGATAGTAAAATCTTCCGATTTCAAATTTCCTCCGTATTGATTATCGACAATTTTTATAACCGTTAATTTTCCAGGCTGATCGTCATTCTTTATCGTACAAATAATATTTTCACCTTCGTTTAAAACAACTGTTCCGCCAAGCGCGGTCGGACATTTTGCGTCACCCGTAATGGAAACAAATTCATATCCGTTCAATCCGTCTTCTTCAAGCACATAAGAATTATTGGCCTCAACAGGATAAACTTGTCCCGAAGTAACAGGCATACTTCCGATTGAAAGTCCGAAATCATTCGGTCCGGCTTGTCCTCCGTTATTGTTAACTACATCTTTTACAAGAGTGATACTTGGTGCAATGTCATCATTGGTAATTTCACAAATCACATTTTGTCCTTCGGTTAAATTCAAAGGATGAGTAATCGGTGCACCGGTTACATCTCGGCAAACCCAATCCCCCTCCGTATAGCCGGGTAAATCTTTTTCGGATAAAGTGTATGAAGTGTTGGCCGAGACAGTCGGATTGGCGGTGTAAGTGGTAATATCCCCACTGGGAACACCTACTCCGAAAGAAAGCGCCCCGTCATTCATTTTTATTTCAAAAGCGTCCACCGTTTCATTTCCGCCGTTATCATTTACCACTTTCTTTACCACAGTCAGGCTTGGAGCAAGATCGTCATTTTTTATCGTGCAAGTCGCCGATCCGCCATTAGGCACCACAACATTTGAACAATTATCATAAGTCGTCGCATATCCGGCAGCGAAAGTCTCGGTCACATTATATATTCCGGCCGGAACGGAAATTTCATTTTGACAATCTTCTTCAAAGTTTATCGCTCCAGCTCCATAGTTAAATGAAAAATCTTTACAAACGTTATCGCCCCCGTTATCATTGGTAATTTCTTTTTTAACAATCAAGGTTCCGGGCTGATCATCATTGGTAATGGTGCAGGTTTTATTTTCTTGAGAATTTACCGTTATCAATCCGCTGCTATCGCAATCACCGGAAAAAGTTGCGACATATCCGGGCAGGTTGGTTTCGGAAACGGTATATGTACCCGGCAAAACATCTGTCGGAGTCGACCAGCTGATATTATTACCATCTAATTTTGCTTGAAAATCACTAGTTACAGCATTTCCGCCGTTGTCATTTTTAACAATTTTATTGATCGTTATTGTCGCTTTGTTTATGGAATTGGTCGCCGTACAAACAACATCATCGTCTTTTTGCACCGGAACGCTTAGCGGGCCGGTTCCGGAAACAATAAGCGGAGAACCGCCGTCAAAAGTATTTGTTCCTCGATCAACGCAGGAAATGTTGGATGTATAATCGGAAATATTTGTTCCGCTATAAGCCGACTCGCTAACCGTATGTGTGTCTCCCGGGTTTTCGCTGGTACCGGCACCGACAATAACTTTTCCAGTTATTCCTCCGTCTCCGACATTAATCGCTTCATCAGTACCGTCTATTTGCAAATTAAATTTTCCCTCGTCGCTACTCGGAATCAAATCTTTTACCACCTCGATCTGAGCTTTATATGGAACAGTGATTGGAACTTGAAATCCATCATCACAATTACATTTTGACTTTTGACTTGGCACAGCATCAAGGGGAGATAAACAAATTCCCCCGGCTTGATTATCCCAGCTTGTACAATAAGGCAAATCAAGAGCATTGTCCGCGTTATTATCCAAACATTTAACCGTCATCTCTATCTCCGGATTAACAACCGCGGAGCTTGAAGCGTCTCCGCAGATATCTCCGTCAAAATTAAACCAAGGTGGGACGGGGGAATTGGGCAAAATAGACACCGAACAAGATCCGCTCAATGATCCGTCATTATTCGGATCTCCGTCGTTGGAAAAATATAGACCCACATCATAACGTTCCGTCGCGGTAGATTGAACATCCCACTCCGCTTTAAAGGTAACGGTATCATCGGGAGAAGAACATCCGTCATCCAATATCTCTATTTTTGTGACATTAGCGAGGGAGATATCATTTGCGGTACAATTCAAGCTTTCTCCGGCAGCATCTTCTATACAACCGCTATCGATTGTTTCGACCTCCAAAGAAACGCTTTTTGAAAGAAGAACATCACTCTTTGAAACCACAAAAACCGTAAAATGATCCAATCCCTTGGCTTTCAATTCTTTTTTCTCATTATCAACTTTTATATCCTCTTTTTCAACTGTTTTTATTTTATTCTCGTCATTTAAATCCGCCTCTTTCTCTGCATAGACCAATTGCACTTTGCTCTCATCGACATTTTCTTCCATCGACAAAGTCAATTCATATTCAAAGGTTCCGTTTTCCATATCGGAAGTAATCTCCCACGCAGTCTTGGAAAGCGCGCCTAAGCTCTTGATTTGTTTTTGAGAAAGTTTTATTTCCTTAATATTAATTTCTCCTATCCCACTATCAACACGGGTAAATTTTATTTTTAAACCGCTATCTTTGTAGGTATATTCGTTTCCGGCCTTTACTTTTACAAAAGACGAGCCGTCGGCATTTTCTCCCCAACTCTCCTCAGTTTTGGGGATTTCAACAACAGGGATTTGAGTCGGCGCTTGTAAATTTTCATCATAAGCCGCTTCGGGAGTTATCTTGCCACCCTCATCATTCTCCTTAGTCTTTTCAATTTTTTCTTCAACTTTCTCGGGAATTAAAACAGGAGGAGTTTCTTTTTTTATTTCATCAATAATTTCAGGAATGCTTTCCGAAACTATTTCATTGATAACATTGGGCGTTTCTTTTTCAATTACAACCTCCGATGATTCTTCTTCGTTTTTTATTTCTTTAACTTCAATTTTTTTAGTTTCAACTTTAACAGGTTCAAGATCTTCTTTGGGCGGATCATCTTTTTTGACTTCCTCTAGCGCAGGCTCTTTTTCTGCCGGAGCCTCTTCAGTCTCCTCGATAATTGTCGCCGCGCCAGATTCTCCGTCCTCCGCAATCGCCGTTTGTAATAAAAGTAAATTCAAAGACGACATTTGAAAAACAAAAACCGGAATCATCAAAACGGCCATAAAGCGCTTGCTCTTGACCACCTCCTTCTTGGTCAGACTAAGCTGGAATATTCTTTTTATAAACCCCATATTATTATCGTTAAAAAAATTATATACAAAAAATTATTTTCAAAACAAAAAAGCCAACAAAAAATAATCAAAAATAATGATTAACTTTTGTTGGCCATTTCTATGACTAACTTTTTTGAGAAAATAAATATCACCCATATTATTTTTCTCCCATACGATAAAAGACGAGGTGCCTCCTTTCGCCTCTCATTTTATTGTATTTTTGTTTTTTAAGCCACGCCTCCTCTCGCTTTAATAATAAGGGTTTTCGGGAAATTGTCAAATAAATAAGGGGTAAATAAAAAAATAAAAGTAAGTACTCGAGTACTTACCTCTCAAAAAGATAGGCTTATTTCTCGCCGTCTATCTGCCTAAAAAGATCTCGCATCATCCAGATCCCGCTCAAAAGAAAAATTGCAAACAAAAAATCAACCGCTTGACCGGCAATTAGTCCGGTTTTGGTAGTGGCAAAAAAATCGATTATTTTACTCAAAAACAAAAAAACCAAAGCTACAAAAAAACCTTATAGGCCATATCCAATCTCATTTCCACCCGCCAAATAATACCCAGAGTAAACACAATCGCCAAGGCTATCATAAGCAGAGAAAAAAACGGGATAATTTGCCAAATATATTGTTGCATATTTTTTCCGCCAGCTGGCGGATTAATTTTTAACTGACAAAACCTTTTCTCCGCAATACTTTTTCCGTAACCTGAATAATCGCTCGCCGGGTCAAATGATGCTCCCAAATCGCCAAAAGGATAAAAATGAAAAGGAAATTCAAACAAATGATTATTACCCAGCTTAATTTTCCGATTATTTCGTCATAAGTCAAATAACCGGCACCAATCCGCATCAAAGGTCGATCCTTCAAGATAAAATAATCCTCATTACTAACAGCCGTATCCCCGACAGCAACATTTACTTGTAGTTTATACTCACCCGTTTGCCAAGAATACGGCACCTCTATTTTTCGATTAATTTTTAAATTCGGACCGATTTTTACCCAATCCGCCTGATCAAGTAAAACTTTCCCGTCTTGGGAAATCACCCTGTAATTTATTTGGGCATTCAAATCATTGCTCATTTCTTCGGAAAAAATGATACCTATTTCCAAATCTTCTCCGCGAAAAACCTCCTCCTCTATAATAACACCTTCTATAAAAATATCTTGTAAATCCTGAGAAAAATCCACCTCGAAATCGAACGGCTTTTTTTCTCTTATCGCTTGCGAGGGTATTTCAATTTGAATAATTTCTTTCGACTCTTTCGGTTTATTTTTTTTTGAAGCGATAATAGCCTCCTCAATTTCTTGAGGTTCAAGCCCTTCTTCAGATTCAGCTTTCTTTATCTCCCCCTCTAAGCCCTCTTCATCTCCTTCTCTTTCTTTTGTTACCAAAAATGTCAAAGAATTCCGAGCAAATAGTTCTTCATCTTTTATATCCAAAGCCTCCATCCCCAACTCATATTCACCGATATCCAGAAAATTAGGCGAAACCCAATGCCAATAGCCATTATTATTAGCTTGAGTAGTGGCATAGAAAGTCTGCTCTCCGCCGACGATTTCCAGCTCCATCTTCGCTCTGGAAATGTTCGTCTGTCCGATAAAGACCGGTCTGCCCGGATTGATTTCCGGTTTTTTGCCCGAATTATCGACTACTTTATCATTAATTTTTTCCACCCAAACCTTTGGATTTGCCACGGAAATACACCCAATGGCGGTCACGACAAGCTCATCCGAAACGGCGGTTCCCTCCGGCCCTTTGGCTATCAGATAATAAGTATATCTTTTGTTTTTGGAAACATTGAGATCGGACCAAAAATTATCGGTTATTCCCGTCATCAATAATTCCTTATTTCGATAAAGATCATACTCATCGGCATCCGGATCGGCATTCCAACTCAGGCGTATGTAGGGTTCATTTTCTGTTGAACACACTGATTGACCGCTCAAAACCGGCGTAACGGGCGGTCCGATTATCCTCATCAAGGCCGAAACCGTGCTGCCGGCCACTTGTTTTTTGTTTTTTATATCCGCAGACAACAAATCCCAACCCAAAAAAGAGCCCAGAGCAATATAAAAAACGATTATTGCCAGCGTCAATAAAAAATGATTTTTTAATATTTTCCCGAATTTATTTTTTTTAGTTTTCCGCATCCTTGATAAAAAACATCCAATCTTTTTAACCCCAAAAAATTATCTGGCCGTCCAACCGCCGTCCACATATAAAACCGAACCGGTTACATACTTGGATTCGTCGGAACCGAGATAAACCGCCGCATAAGCGATATCGTCCGGCTCGCCCATATGTCCCAGAGGGGTAGATTGGATGATGAAATTATTGGAAGCCTCATCATCTTGAATCCCTTTGGTCATCTGAGTTTTTATGAAACCGGGCGCGATTGAATTTACTCTTACTTTATCCTTGGCCAATTCCATCGCCGCCGTCCTGGTTAATTGATTTACTCCGCCCTTGGCGGCACAATAAGCGCCGGCGCCCAGAAAACCGACTTGTCCCAAAATCGAAGCCATATTGATAATCGAGCCTTCGATTTTATTTTCCCGCATATATTTACCCGCTTTCCGCAAGCCGTAAAAAACTCCGTTTAAGTTTATATTGATAACTTTTTCCCAGGTGACATCATCCATTTCGGCGATTTCGGCCAGTGCTCCCACTCCGGCGTTATTAACCAAAATATCCAAACGGCCGAATTTTTCCACAGTTGCCTCAATCAAACTTTCTACTTCTTCTTTTTTACCCATATCGGTTTGAATAAAAATCGCGTTTTCTCCCAAATCGCCCTCCTCCGGATAAGGATTGATATCCGAAAAAACCACTTTCGCTCCCTCTTTTAGATACATTTTGGCAATCGCTTGCCCGAGTCCGGAAGAAGCCCCAGTTACAATCGCCACTTTATTTGACAATCTCATAATTTTTCGTTCAATCTCCTGGCGTTTCAAAAACTCCAAAAAACCGAATTTTATTTTTTATTTTAAAAAAAAACTTCTGTGAAAAATAAACCACCGATAATCCGAACATATTTCCTGCAAAAGACTTCTTTTTTGGAGTTGTCGTATGAAATGGAAGACCGGAAAAAAAGAAACTTTTGCGGGAAATAAACCACCGACAAAATACCTTTATTTCATTATAACACAACCGCAAAAAATTATTTATCCCGAAAAATCAAAGCCAGCTTTATATCCTCGTAGGAAGTTTTTCCGCCCAAACTTTCAAAAATCGGCTTTAATTTTAACTGTCCGTCAGGAGAGAAATTTTCGGGATTTTTTTTCCGCTTGATTTCATCCACCGCTTTTAAAATCGGTTTTAATTTCTTTTCCTCGGGCTTGAGATAATCCAAATCGAGATCCGGTAAAAGTTTTTTGATTTGTGCCAAATGCTCAACAATCGTTCCCAAACTTAAACCCCGCTCTTGGGCGATTTTTTTAAGCGTCAATTTTCTTTTCACCAATTCCTTGGTAAGCTCCAAAGTGTTGCGCTTACTTGCTCCGCTTCTGCGGAAAGATTTTTTATTTTCTTCTTTGCCTTTTTCCAATTCTTCCTTTTTTCTTCTTATTTTTTCCGCTTCAATTTCTCCGCCAATGGCTAAAATAAAATTTTGGGCCACTTCCTCAAAAAGCTCCTCGGCCAAATCTTCAAACTCGGAAAAATTCAGACGGGAAAATGTTTGCATTTCCTTATCCGCTTCCAAAACCGCTTCATCCACTCTAAGCGCGATATCGTTTAAGCCCATCAGTCGCAAGCCCCTGATAGATTTAACTCTGGACAAAGCTACATATCCCTGCCCGACTTCAAAAGTTTTAGAGAGGTCGATTTCGGCCGCGTCCAAAGTCATCCCCTGGGATTTATGCACGGTCAAAGCCCAAGCCAGCTTGAGCGGCAACTGCTTAACCACCGCCTTGATTTTTCCTTTATCATCTTCCCAGAGCCACTCCTCGGGACTGACAATAATTTTTTTCCCGTCAAAAAGTTCCACAATCGGAAAACTGCTACCTCTCTCAAAATCAACCACTCGACCCAAAGTGCCATTGATATAACCCGCCCCGTAATTATTCTTGATAAAAATAATCGTAGCATCTTTTTTGAGTCTCAATTCTTCCTGCACCAAAGCTCCCTTAAAAATTCTCTCTAAATTTTGTTTCGAACCTTTGGTGTTGGCCTTAAAAACAATTTCCTTTCCGGGCAATTTCTGAAGTTCCGTATCATTAATCCGATCCACATCGATATTGTGAGTATAAAGTTTGGTAATATTAATTTCCGCCGCCAAATTTTTTTTATAACAAGAACGAAAAATATCCATCGAATCCTCGGAAACTTCTCCGCTTCGAATTTCATCCAAAATACCGGCCAGCTCGTCTTCTCCCTGCCTGAATTTCTCCTGTAAATAGCAAATTCGCAGCCCGGTTTCTCGCCAAAGTTCGGTCTGCCAAACAAATTTGATTTGACGGGGACCCTTGGCCACCGGCGGAAGCTGGAAAAAATCCCCCGACAAAACCACTTGCACCCCGCCGAAGGGCTTTTCATTTTCTTTGAAAGCCCGGAGAATCCTATCCATACTACCGAACAACTCGGGTGAAACCATCGAAATCTCGTCGATAATCAAAACCTTCAAATATTTGAATCTTTTTTCCAAAAAAGGTTGCTTTTTCAGCCAACGCAGATAATAGTCTTCGATATTTTCGCGAATTCCCAAGCCAAAAAAGGAATGAATAGTTTTGCCTCCGATATGCGAAGCGGCGATGCCGGTCGGCGCCACAATCGCCGGCTCCACCCCTCGCTCCCTCAAATATCGGATATATTTATTGATCACAAAAGTCTTGCCGGTTCCCGCCGAACCGGTCAAAAAAACATTGGCTCCCGAAGCTAGAATTTTTAAAGCGATTGCTTGTTTCATTTTTTATTTTTTATCCGCTAAAGTCATACTTAAAGTCTAGCACCTTTTTCCCAATATGAAAAACCGAAAATCAACTTCCGAAAACCCCTCCGAGCTTGGGAAGCCTGAAGCCCGAAAAATAAAAGTAAGTACTCGAGTACTTACTTTTATCTTTTCTTATTGAAGAAATATTTTATTTTTTCTTCTTGCCGATTTTTTTGGCAATTTCTTCTTTGGAAATTTTCTTGGTACAAAAAAACCAATCATGGCAAGTTACATTTTTCTCCTTGCCGTCCATTCGGCTTTTGGCCACGCCGCAAGATCCGGCGGTCGGTACGATTACATCGTCTCCCGGCACCCAATCAGCCGGGGTCGCTACCTCAAAAGCGTCCGCTGTTTGCATAGCGATCAAAGCGCGATGAAGTTCTTCAAAGTTCCTTCCCAAACTTAACGGGTAATAAACTATCGCCCTGATTATTCCCTTGGGATCGATAAAGAAAACCGCTCGCACCGCTTTGGTGTTGCTTTCTCCCGGCTGGATCATCCCGAATTTATTGGCCACCTCCATCGTAATATCCTCGATCAAAGGAAACTTAACTTCCATATTTTTCATCCCCTTATAATCGATTTTATCTTTGATAGTTCGAAGCCAAGCAATATGGCTATATAGACCATCGACCGAAAGTCCGATTAATTTACAGTTGGCATCCTCGAATCTTTTTTCCATCTTGGCAAAAGTCATAAACTCGGAGGTGCAAACCGGGGTAAAATCAGCCGGATGGCTGAATAAAATCACCCATTTACCAAGATAATCTTTGGGGAAATTAATTTCCCCTTGCGTAGTCACCGCCTTGAAATCCGGCGCTTTTTCGCCGATTCTCGGCATCGAAACCGTTTCTTCTTTTTTCTCTTCCATATTTTTTTAAGATTAATTATTAAACCTATCAAGTAATTATACCATCTTTTTGCTTAGTCTTCAATCTCCAGAGCCTTGCCTCCTATTACCGCTTGAGACAGCTTTTCTCTGGCTGAAGATAAAATCCGTTGAAAAGTGCTTTGGGAAGTTTTCATTTTTTCCGCCGCCTCTATTTGTCCCAATCCGTCATAATCCTTAAGTTTAATCGCCTCGATTTCTTCTTTGCTCAAAGAAACTTTTTCCAATTGACGAAGCGGGATGCCCTGGGGCTTAAAATAATGCGCTTTAGGCTTGAAGCATATTCTTTTTTTCAATCTCGGTCTGGTCATAAAATTTCTCTTTCTAATTTAGTTTTACAATTAGGACAAATCGAAACGGAGCACGGCACTCCTCTTTGATGAGGCGCCGCATAGCCACATTTTTTACAGATACATTTACCCTCTTTGAAGCCGGGGGATTTTTTGTTTCCATCCGTTCTTCCTTGCCAACCGAACCCCCGACCGAAGGAAGACTTAAAAAAAGAATCCTCCATCTCATGACTGCTAATTTGAATCGACACATATCTTAAATTATCTATTTTTTCAATTAATTTGCTTTTCAAATTAGAAGAAATTTTCATAGCTTCTTCCACCCTTAAATCCCGAGAAAGACCGATTTCCAAATTGGCGGTAATAATAGCGCCTTTTTTTTGAGTCTTCAAAGATTGTAGATCAATTCCCTCGGATTGGACCAAATCTTTTATCTTTTTTTCAGCCTCTTCTCCGGCGGAAGTATCCAACAATGAGTCAGTCGCTTCTTTCCCGATTGAAAAAGCCTCTCTGATAACATAAAATCCCAAAAGACAGGCCACCGAAGCATCCGCATAAACCCAAAAATTATTCAAAAGTAAGCCCGCTACCACCGCTATTGAAGTAAAAACATCGATTCTTGAATGAGCCCCGTCCGACAAAAGACCGATGGAATTTTCTTTTTTTCCGTAATATTTTTTT
Organism: Candidatus Moraniibacteriota bacterium; assembly: GCA_036584565.1. Classification (GTDB taxonomy): domain Bacteria; phylum Patescibacteriota; class Minisyncoccia; order Moranbacterales; family UBA9337; genus UBA9337. The sequence continues at coordinate 2,499 of JAZHDF010000066.1, read as the reverse complement.
ACTCTTGCCATTCCCTCATTAATTAAAGCGGAAAAAATCATTATTATTAAGGCTAAATTTCCAAAACTCACTGTCTGAGGATCAAAGAATTTCTTAATAGATTCATAGATAATTACAAAACCGGATAGGGCGATTATCAAAGTAATGACAAAACCGCTCAAAACTTCAAACTTATGATGCCCATAAGGATGTTCTTCGTCGGCCGGTTTTTGGGACATCCTAATTCCGAAATAACCTATTGTCGAAGAAACGACATCCGACAAAGAGTCGACTCCCGAAGCCAAAACAGAAGCGGAATTGACAAGAAAACCGACCGCTATTTTAACCCCGGCCAATAAAGCGTTTACCAATATTGAGAGCAAAGCTATTTTTTCTTTCATCTTTTTCAAAATTATCCGAACATTAACCAACCTGGTTTAAATATTAACAAAATTCCGATTATCAACATCAACACTCCCCCGATCATCTGCGAGTAGCGAGAATACTTGGTTGTTATTCCGGTCATCTCCAGAGTAATCATCGCCGCAAAAAACACAAATAAATCATCCAGCATAAAGAATAAGATATAAAGAGCGATATAAGAATAATACTGCCAAACATTCAACTCATTTAACGCCAAGACCTGGGTATAAATCGCCGGCAAACCGGCCGAGCAAATAACCTCCACCAAATTCACCAAAAAAGCCAAAGCTACAATCCCCCCCAAAGCCAGCCAAAAATTATTTTTGTTGACCACATCTTTCATTCGCATAAAAACCGCTTGACGCTTTTCATTATCCATTACTCCGCAACCGCTTTTTTTGGTAAAAAAAGCTCTCTTGACGCTCCAGAAACCTCCCGCCAAAGCTCCCAAACCGATCAAATAACGCACCCACACAATAAAGCCGAAGAAAAGAAAAAGATTAAGCCAAGCCGACATGAATAAGAAATAAACAAAAGCCGAAGAAACGATAAAAGCCACTCCCAAAATCCACATCCTCTTGCGGTCATTCATCCCCAAAAGAAGGCTGATTAAAAAAAGCAAAGTCCACATGGCGCAAGGATTAAACCCGTCCAAAAAACCAATCATCAAAGTTAAAAGCGGCAAGGAAAATTCGCTCAACTTGATTTCCCCGAAAAGAGGTAGCTCGATTTTCTGATCCGAAAAAGGCGCCTTGGCAATTTCTTGTTTTTGCTCGTCTCCTCCTATTTCTTTTTCTTTATTTTTCATCCCGACCAAAGCATCCGGACAACCGTCATTTGAACATCTTTTTATCTCATTCTCAATCAAAGTCGAACTGGCAGTATCAAAACCGGAAAAGTATTTACTACCTATCACGGTAAAGGGTACTCCGGCGATATCCACCCCCAAATATTCTCCAAATTCCTTAAGTAATTTCGCATTTTCCCGATTATGGTAAATCTCAAAAGATTTTATTTCCATTTCGGGATATTTTTCTTCAATTCCGGAAAAAAAAGAAGCTTCCTTGGCACAATGCGGACAACCCTCTCCGTAAAAAAAGTAAACATTTACCTTTTCTTCGGCTTGCAAGCCGAAAAAGGGCCACCAGAGCAAGGAACTGAAAAAGAAAAGAGTGAAAATTTTTTTCATAACTTATTTTTCTTTACTTTCATTTAAAATTTTATCCAATTCCGCTTTTTCCACTTCTCCGGTTAAGCGCAAAAATTCCTTATCTTCTTTATCCAAGAAAATAAAAGCGGGCAAAGTCTCGTCAATTTTGTATTTCTCAACCATTTCTTTATCAACATCAAAATCATAATATTCTGTTTCCAGCCAAGGATTTTCTGTTTCCAATTCTTTCCAACGCGGCTTCATCACCAAACAACCGGCGCACCATACGGCGCCAAATTTTAATACTTTCATATGTTTTTATATTATTAATAAATTATTTTTATATTAAAAAGAATACTACATTTTTTAAAAAATATAAAATATTGAAAACACTCTTCTCCTTCCTTTCTAGCTAAAGAAGGAGAAAGACTGCTCTCAATGGAAATCATACTTATTTATCCAATTCTTTCAGCTCTTCCTCCACCATTTGAAGTTCTTGTTTGAGATCTTGGGCTTCAGATTTTAGCAATTCTCTTTTATCCTCCTTGCTCATAGCTTGATATTTCTGAAAAAACCACCCGCACATCACCCGACCGTAACCCCTACCCATTCCCAAACCCGGACCATATGCGCCCTCGCAAATCCCTCGTCCTCGTCCGGTCATCGGACCGGCTCCCATTGGACCTGTTTTGTCTTGTCTTGGCATATTATTCACCCCCTTTCTGATTTAATTTATACCTTCTATATTATGAATATATACCCATTATAGCTTGCTGTCAAATTCGCTAATTTTATTGATTTCAAGCAAAAAAAGAATTAACTCCCATTCAAAAAGTTAACCCTTCGCTTTTTATTTAAGGGTCTTGTATAGAAGATTCTATACAAATCAATTAAAATTATTTTAGTTAGCACTTTTAAAATATCACGATTTCTGTTATTAAACCTAA
>JAZHDF010000065.1:0-3223 GCA_036584565.1 Candidatus Moraniibacteriota bacterium | reverse complement strand
TAATAAATAAAAATTTATGCCGGATTTAATTTTATATTGGAGACCTTTTTTGAGCGGATTTTTTCTCAGTATTTTTTTTATTTTTTCTATTTTGTTTTGGAGCAAGAGAGTGAATCTGAAAAACTCCTCTTTAAGAAGGGGGGAGCGTCATTTGCACTCGGTTAAAGTTAGTCGCTGGGGCGGGGTGGCCGTTTTTTTGGCTTTTTTATTGACGGTTCTTTTTGACCCCAATCTGGTGATTACGCGGGATATCGGAGCGATTTTGGCGGGCGGGAGTTTGATATTTTTTCTGGGAGTGTGGGACGATGTTTGGGAGCTAAAATGGACCAAGCAGCTTTTTTTTCAGATTTTAGCGGTGGTTATTTTTTTTATTTTTGGCGCGACAGCATTTAATTTTTTAAATTTCGGAACAGAGTTTCTTTATTGGCGGGAGGGTATTCAGATCTTAGGAATTTTTTTGGGGATAGTTTGGATTTTAATTTTGATTAACGCTATGAATTGGTTGGACGGGATAGACGGGATAAGCGGAGGAATTTCATTGATCGCTTGTCTCACAATATTTTTACTTTCCCTAAAGCCGGAAGTCAATCAACCGCCGGTGGGAATTTTAAGTATCGCGCTGGGAGCTTCGATTTTAGGCTTTTTGATTTTTAATTTTCCTCCGGCCAAAATAATGTTGGGAAGCGGAGGGGTTTTTTTGATCGGTTTTGTTTTGGCCGGTTTGTCTGTTTTTGCCGGTGCCAAGGTGGCCACCGCTTTGTTAATTTTATTTATTCCCATTCTGGATTTTTTCGGCGTGATATTTAAAAGATGGCGAAAGGGTAAGTCGATTTTTGATCCTGATCGAGAGCATCTACATCACAAACTTTTGGAAATCGGTTGGTCGCAAAGAAAAATAAATTGGTTTTTTTATGCGGTAACCGCGGGAGTGGCTTTGGCAGCTCTCCATACTCGAGATTTTCAGAAGGTGATTATTCTTTCTTTATTGGCGGGGGGAATGACAGTTTTTTATTTTTTTGTCAATCAAAAAAGAGAATTAACGGGAGATAAAAAAATAAAAAATTGATTTTTAATAATAAAATATGCAAAGAAAAATTTTTTTTCGAAATATATTTATAAGCGTAGTTGTTTTTTTGTTTTTAATAGCGGGAGGATTTTTTCTGTCGAAAATTTCGAAAAAAGATAAAAACATTTTCAAGGTCGGAAAATGCGATTTTTTTATAGAAGAGGCGCGAACTGTTGAAGAGCGAAGAAAGGGCTTGAGCGACAGAGATTTTGTTTGTGATAATTGCGGAATGTTGTTTTATTTTGATAAACCCTCGGTTTACGGTTTTTGGATGAAAGATATGCGATTTGATTTGGATATTTTGTGGATAAGTGGGGAAGAAATAATCGGAATTGATGAAGGTATTTCCCGCTCTCGACAAGAAAATTTTTATCCCCCGAGGGAGGTGGATAAAGTTTTGGAAATCAAGGCCGGAAAAATTCGGGAATGCGAAATAGCGATAAATCAAAAGATAAAAAAATATAAAGATTAAACCAAAATGGATAGAAAATTTCAAAGAAAAAAAGAAGATTTTGTTTGTGAAAATTGCGGTTTTCAGGTGAAGGGTAACGGCTACACTAATCATTGCCCGGCTTGCTTGTGGAGCAAACACGTCGATATTAACCCCGGAGACAGAAAAGAAGAGTGTCAAGGATTAATGAAACCGGTCGGAGTAGAATTACGGGGTCGGAGATATTTTATTCTGCACCGTTGTCAAAAATGCGGTTTTGAAAAATCCAACAGCCTTAGAGATGAAGATGACTTCGAGATATTATTGAAAATACAGCAAAAAGATTAAGTCTTTTTTTATCTCCTGAATTTGTTATAATAAAGTAAGGTCTAGCTAGCGATGATTTGAATTTTTTTGGTAAGATTTCGAATATTTAAATTAACTGGCAATAAAAAAATTTTCTTAATTAAAATATGGAATTGATAAAAATTTTTTCATCTTTTTATTTTATCGGAGGAATTATCGCCGCTTCTTTGCTAGTGGCTTTTTTGTTTGAAGATATCAAGAAGGTCAATATCGGATTTGTCCTGGTGACTCTTTTTTTGTCTTGGTGGAGTTTCGGTTTTTATTTTTGGATTACGGCCGATAGTTATAATGCTGCCGGTTTTTGGGTGGGAGTGGCCAGTTTCGGAGCCACTTTGATGCCGGTGGCTTTTTATAATTGGATAGTTTTTCTTTTGGAAAAAGACCGAAAATATCTCATCCTTTTCGGTTATTTGATTTCCGCCGGCTTTGCGTTACTTTCGTTTACCGGCTTGTATTATCGAGATTTGTCGATAGTCGGCGTCTCCACTTTTTGGCCTCAGGCGGGAGGGATGTATATTTTTTATATAATTTTTATTTATGCGGGATTTTTTGTTTTAGGAATTTACGAGTTGGTAAATAATTTGTTGCAAAATAAAAAAAATCCCTTTTTACAGGCGGATAAGAATGTTTTATTGCTTTCAATTTTGATTTTATTCTTGGGGATTTTCAACTTTCCGCTTTGGTACGGAATAGATATTTTGCCCCTGGGGGGTCTTTTGGCTATTTTTGTCAATTTGTTTTTACTGTTTTATGTAGTCCTAAAGTTTAAATTGATTGATAAAAAATCTTTTTATGCACAGTCCTTAATAGGGGCGATTTTGGTTATTAACGGATTGGATATTTTATTTTCCGATGATTTGTTTGAAGTCGGCTATAAATCCGTGATGTTGATTTTTTTAATGCTGTTTTCCAATCTTTTAATCAAGAGCTACAAAGAGGATATTGCGCAAAAGGAAGATTTGTTCAGATTGGGTAAAAAACTGGAAGCGAGTAATAAAAAGTTGAAAGAGCTGGATAGGGCCAAAAACGAATTTATATCTATTGCGGCTCACCAGTTAAGAACTCCACCCACGGTTATCAAGGGTTATTTGAATCTAGCCAAGGAGGATCCCAATAATAAATTAGATGAAGAAACTCGAGATTCTTTGTCTCGAGCTTTGGCTTCCAATGATAGATTAATAGAGCTGGTGGAGGATATTTTAAATATTTCTCGAATCGAGTCCGGAAAAATGCAGTATGAATTTCATGCCAATCAGTCGATTGATAAAATTCTCAAGGAATTGGTGGAAATTTTTGAAGAGAAAGCCAAGGAGCGAGGTTTGAAATTAAAGCTGGAATTGCCAAAAAACAAACTTCCCAAT
>JAZHDF010000064.1:0-3226 GCA_036584565.1 Candidatus Moraniibacteriota bacterium | reverse complement strand
AAATACTTTGTTTTTCCGGATTATTTTTGATTTTTGATTAGTGAGGAAATGTGTTATGATATCAATGTAAAATAAATTTATTTTCTTATGAATTGGATTAACGTATCCGTCTTGGCTTATTTGCTATTGGCGTTTTGTTATATTTTGGACAAATTTTTGCTCAAAAAAAACATTCCTCAGCCCTCGGTTTATGCCTTTTATACGGCTGTCTTAAGCGCCGGGTCTTTTTTTCTGATACCTTTCGGAGTAAAATGGGTAAATTTTGATTTTTTCTCTCGGGCGGTTATTTTCGGGATGATATTTATTTGGGCGCTGGTTTATTTCTATAAGGCGGTTAAGAAAAACGAGATTTCTCGAGTAGCCCCTTTGGTGGGGGTAGTTACTCAGATAGCAACTTTTTTGTTGGCGGTTGTCTTTTTGGATAGAGCGCCCAGTCTTATGAATGATTTCGGTTTGGGAGTTTTGATCTTGGGCGGTTTTTTGATTTCCTTCGATGTTCCCTTGAATTATAAAAATATTGTCAAAGGAATGAAAAATTCCGTCTTAAGCGGAATTTTGTTTGCTATCGCCTACACCGGCTTCGATTTTATTTATAAAGAATACGAGATGAGAATGGGCGGAGAAAATGTTTTTGTTAACGGATTTTTTTGGACGAGAATCGGCTTGATCTTGGGCGGTTTTTCTTTATTGATGGTCGGCAAATATCGACAAGAAATAAAAAAGACGATTTTTGAAAAAAATAAAAAGAAAGTTGAAGGTCGAAGTTTGAAAACTATCTTTTTATTTTTACTCAATAAAATATTCGGCGGAACTTCTTCGATTTTAATTAATCATGCGATTTTTCTGGGCGGGGCGGTCATGGTGCAGGCCGTTAGCAGCTCTCAGTTCGCTTTTGTTTTGATCTTGGCGACGATGATGTCATTAAAACTTCCCGAAGTTTTCGAAGAAAAACTGACTTTTTGGGATTGGGCGCAAAAAATAGGTTCTTTGGGTTTGATTGCCGGGGGTATTTTTTTGTTAAGTTCTTGATTTGCTAGTATAATAAAATCAGATCGAAGTTTGAAAAATCAATTTTTTGTTTGGTGAGTATTTTTGATTTAAAAAAATCTTTTTATATGCGGAAAATACTCAGGAGGATTCAGACTTGAAAAAATAAAAAATAAAAAAGAAAAATAAAAAATGATAAAAAAGATATTAAAAAAAATAGGATTTGTTTTTTTGGGAATCTTCGGAGTGCTGCTTTTATTTTTGATTATTTTTAACTTTCCGGTTAAAAATAAGATTGAAAAAGCCGACTTGGGGGTGACTTTTTCCAGTCGTTATTCCGCCGATATCGGGTTGGATTGGCGAGCTAACTATACGGCTATACTGGATGAGCTGGGAGTGCGAAAAATCAGAATCCCGGTTTATTGGGATTTAGTGGAAACAGAGAGGGATCAATATAATTTTGCCGATCTGGATTGGCAGTTGGAAGAGGCGCAAAAAAGGAAGGTGGAAGTTATCTTAACTATCGGACAAAAAGTCCCTCGTTGGCCGGAATGTTTTGTGCCGAAGTGGGTGGAGGGTGATCAAGAAAGAAAAAAGGAACTGATCGAATTTTTAAAAATAGTGGTTAAACGCTACCAAAATAATGAAGCGGTTAAATATTGGCAAGTGGAAAATGAGCCCTTTCTCGATTTCGGAGTTTGTCCGGCTTTGGATGTGGATCTGCTTGATCAAGAAATAAAAACGGTCAAACAAATAGATTCGGACAGAGAGATAGTTATAACCGATAGCGGGGAATTGAGCACTTGGATTCCGGCGGCCAAACGGGCGGATGTTTTCGGTACCACGATGTATCGCAATGTTTATAAGGAGGGTTGGGGTTATTATGTTTACCCTTTGGGGCCGAGATTTTTCTTGATAAAAAAATGGTTAATCGAAACTTTTATCAATCAACACAAATCAATCGTAATCGAATTGCAAGGCGAGCCTTGGGTGGCCGGTTGGACGGTGCATCAGCCCTTGGAAGAGCAATTTAAATCGATGAACGAAGAAAAGTTAGTCGGCAATGTTTTGTATGCCAAAAAAGCCGGTTTTGACGAAATATATATTTGGGGAGCGGAGTGGTGGTATTGGCTGAAAGAAAAGGAAAATCGGCCGATTTTGTGGGAGACCGCCCAAAAATTGTTTATAGAAAATTCGGTGGAAAAATTAAATTCGGAGGCGAGTCAGCAAGCGGAAAAAATTCAAGAAACTCCTTCGCAGGAAGAACTTCAAATTATCCAAGCGGAACAAAAAGAAAATGCCGATCCGAAAGAAGAAAAAAAAGAGTTGAATTCGATTGAAATCGAGGTGCCTTTTATTTCTCAAGCTCCGTTGGGGGTTTGGGATGAAAAACATGAAGAGGCTTGCGAAGAAGCTTCTTTGATAATGCTGAACGCTTTCTTGGAAAACAAAAAATTGGATAAAAATTCGGGAGAAGCGGAGATTCAAAAGATGATCGATTTTCAAATCGAAAAATACGGAGATTACAAAGATACTTCCGCCGAAGAGACGGTTCGCTTGGCCGGGGATTTTTACGGTTTGGAAAATTTGGAAGTGATTTATGATTTTGAGAGAGAAGCAATTAAAGAATATCTGGCCAAGGGCAAGCCGATTATCGTTTCGGCTGCCGGCAGGAAATTGTTTAATCCTTATTTTACCGCGCCCGGGCCGCTTTATCATAATTTAATTTTGACCGGATTTAATGAAAAAGATGAAATAATCGTCAACGACCCCGGAACCAAGCGCGGTCAAAATTATCGTTATCAATTGAATGTTTTATATGAAGCGATTCATGATTTTACCGGCGATAAGGAGGAGATTGAGGAGGGTAAAAAAGCGATGATTGTAATTAATTAAAATAAATCGGAAAAGGAGGTGGTAATATGAAAAAAATAAAAAAAGTTTGTCCGGTGGGAAATTGCGATAGGGGCCCGGGTCATTTTTTGATGATACTTTCAATTTTTACTTTGATGATTTCGGGGTTGGTTTCCGTTTTCAAGATTGAAATGTATTTGGCCGGTACGCAGTGGATATTGGTTTCAATTCTTTTGGCTCTTTATGCCAATATATTCTTTTTGACCAATCCCGAGGGAGGTAAAAAATAATCGATTTTGATTAAAAATCCGGCAAGACGGAAATGCCGGTTTTTTATTTGTTAACATTGCAGCAAAGGAGTTTACATTTTAAAAATAGAAAAGTA
>JAZHDF010000063.1:0-16754 GCA_036584565.1 Candidatus Moraniibacteriota bacterium | reverse complement strand
GCAAAAAAAACGGCTACCGCTAAAAAATTAATATCCATATTTTTTCCGCTCCCGAAAAAGCGGGATTAAAAAATTACCATATTATAAGTTTACGATAAATAGCGCCAAAATCAAGTCTTGATCAAGAGTCAGCTCAATTTTAACTTTAAGCGAGCTTCGGCAAATTGGAAAAAGACGAATTTTTTGCTAAAATTAAAATGTTTTAACTTCACAAAAAATATGCGCAATTTTGAAGAAATAAAAATAAAAGGAAACAATTCGCCCGAACTATCTTCTCTCCCAAAGAAAGAAACGGCACCCCAAAACCCACATGAAACAAAAACCGCTCAAGAAATCCTTCGCCAAAAATTCATCAAGTCCATTGTTGAATTTGACCAAGCTCACCGAAATGAGAGTCTTGATTTTGAAGAAAAGCTCAAACTTTATCAAAAAATTTTTATCGCCCTTTCTGTCGCCGCTCTTTCGGTAATGGCCGACCAGTCCGGAAATCTTGAAAAGCCCGAAGAAAGAAATAAACTTGAATCAAAAATCCCCGGCAACGATAATCCTTCTTCCCGAGAAGAAGAGGCCGAATTAAGAATCTCAAAAACAAACGACTTGCTTAATTTGGAAAAAATAAGACAACAAATCCAAAAATCTTACAAAAAAGAGCTTCAGAAAAATGAGCTTCTGATAATCAAAATTGAACCCGAAGGAAGAAAGACAAAACCGCACAATTCCGATATGGAAAAAGAATCTCCCGCCAAAAAGGCTCACGATATTGCCGTTCAAATCCAAGCCCTTTCCCGCAACATTCTCAAAAACGACGAATTCTTTCCCCGGAAAATTTTTTCCCAAGATTTTTTGCTCTGTATCCAAGCGAACGAATCCGGCTTCAAAAAAGACGCCGTCTCTCCGGTGGGAGCGGTGGGCTCAATGCAAGTTATGCCCGAAACAGTCAGGGATGTTATAAAATACATAAATAGAATAGATTCCCGGATCGATTTTAAAAAAGAAGATCTGAATGATGAAACATTAAATGAAATCATCAAGCTGATAAGGCAAAACTATAATCTGGGAGAAGCTTTCGGGAAATTATATCTGGCTCAAATTTTTAACGGCTTCGGTATCGGTCAAAAATCCTTGGAAAACAATTGGATAAGCTTGGGCCGCGAAAAAATCCTAGCCACCTATAATTGGGGGATCGGCAATTTTTCCAAAAATCCCACCGACAAAAAAAGTTGGCCCAATGAAACCAAAGAATACATTGAAAAAATTTTTTCCGATATGAAAACTTTGCAAAAAATAAACGCTCGCCTGGATATTGACGACAACAATCAAAAGATACAAAAATCAAATAAAAAAGAAGGGGTCCTGGGCTTAAAGACCGATCCCAAGGCCATCAAAAAAGCGCTGGTTTTGGAGATGCGGAAGTTCAAAAATAAAAAACCCGAAGAAATCGCCGCTATTTTGAATCGTTATTTGGGAGAAATCCGCATCCGAGAAAAAATCAATAAAAAACCTCTTGAAAAAAGAGAACTGGAAAAAATCGCCCGGCAACTCAAAGCAACCAATCCTGAGTTGTGGGCAAGCAATTAAAGACAGGAGAATCTTTTTAAAAGATAAGTTTAACTCGAAATATCAATAAGAGCCGTAATCCTGAAATTTTTCCTTGGGTAAATATTGTTTTATAAAGTTATCGCTATTGAAAACATCCGCCTCGGCCCTAATCTCCAAACCTTCCACTTCGACTCCGAAACGATAAGGCCAAACTATTTTAAAATCTCTTTGCTCTTGCGATCTAACGGTTCTCATCTCGTTTTTACCCAAAGCTACCGGGTTGCCGTCCTTACCGCGCAAAACAATATCTATTTCGATTGAATTAAAGTCATAATAACTTTCATTGCGCAAAAGTCCGAATACCGTATTTTTGTCCGGATCGGCGCTATAATCCTTGTTATAAATATTCAAATCCGGTTCTTCATATTCTCTTAATTCTTCCCACTCTACATCCTTGATGGAAAAATCAACCGTGTAAGGATTAACCGAGGAATACAAGTTAAGCTTGATGATATATTTGGTTTCCTTGGGCAAGATAAAACTTTCTCCCTCCTCTTTGGACAAGACCGCCCCGGATTGATCCAAAAGTCTGAATTCATAATTAAATTTTGAGGCCCCATAAAGATCATTGGGATTGGAAATTTTGGCCATCACGTCAAAACGATTATTATTACCGTAAACAAAATACTTTTCTTCAATTTTTACTTCTTCCGCTACAATCTCCTCGACACAAGGCGCGCAAGGTCCCCCGCAATCGATCTCGACTTCTTTTTGATTTTTCTTGCCGTCCGTACAGGTCGGCTCGGGCAAAAGAGCATAATAAATCAAACTGCCGATTGAACCGAAAATAATGAAGTAAACAAAAATAATAATCAATCTTTTTATGGATCTGTTCATTTGAATTTTATTAAAAAAATAATTTAATTAGCATTAAGTAAAACTTGATGCAATACCTTGATATTGAATTTGCTTCCTTAAGAAATGTTATTTTTCATAGCTGCCGTGTGAAACGAAAGGCCGGAGAAAAATAAACTTTTTTAAGAAAATAACTTCCTATTAGCCACCGATTTAACAACATCTTAATTATAGCCTCAAAAGTGACAAATGCCAAACCGAGAAATTCAAAACATCTTAAATACAAGCTCACCACCCTAAACCAAAGGACCGGGCTATAAGCCCGCTCCGGCAGAAAGGAACTTTTTGGGGAAAATAAATATTCTATTCATTATCAGTTCGTTGATTAAAAATTAAAAAATTTATCGGACAAATTTGCTTTATCTCGTTTATTAATTTAATCTGTTAACAAAGACTAATTCATATTTAACCTAAATTTTTATGCCTCAACCTCTGGGCCAAAACTTTTTAAATAATTCTCTAATCGTCGACCGAATAGCGGATTCCGCCGACATTCGAGCGGATGATCTTGTTTTGGAAATCGGTCCCGGCAAGGGTATCCTGACCGAGAAATTGTGCCAAAAAGCCGGAAAAGTAATCGCTGTCGAGCTGGATCAAAACCTCAAAGAATTGTTGGAACAAAAATTCAAAAACCAAAAAAATCTGGAAATAATTTTTGCCGATATTCTCAAAATAAATCTCCCCCAAATATTGAGGGAGCGAGAAATTTCCACCTACAAATTGGTTGCCAATATTCCTTACTACATCACCTCCAAAATTATCCGCCTTTTTTTGGAGACTGAAATTAAGCCGACAGAAATGATTCTGATGATCCAAAAGGAAGTGGCCGAAAGGATTATCGCCCGCCCCGGCGGAATGAGCAAGCTCTCCGCTTCCGTCCAATATTATGCCGCAGCTGAAATCTTGTTTGATGTTGAACCGTCCAATTTCACACCCCCGCCCGAAGTGACCAGCAGCGTTATCCGGATAAAAAATATAAAATCCAAAGAGCCTCGAGAAAGCAAAAAATATTTCCGTCTGGTCCGAGCCGGATTTTGCGCCCGCCGAAAAACCTTGCTCAATAATTTAAGTAACAGTCTGGGACTCGACAAAAAAACTGTCGAAGCAAAATTAATCGAGTTAAACCTTAATCCCCAAATCCGAGCCCAGGAACTCTCAGTAAAAAACTGGCAAGACCTATCTCGATTATTATAAAAATCTTTTCAAATAATCAAGTGGCAAAAATAACTCGCCACAAAAGAAAAATGTAAATCGCCAATACCCCCATCGCCCACCAAATTACATTGCGATTGGTTATTTTTTGCCCGTCTTCCTTTGAAATAATCACCAACCAGAAAGAAATTCCACCCAAAAACAAAGCCCAAAATAAAAGTTTTTTCTCGTTAAAAGCGATTACACTAAAAACATAAGCAAAGAAAATTCCTCCGCCGATAATAACCTTGCCCCAATACTCGCCGAAAACTACCGGAAAAGTCATCACTCCGTCCGCTTGATCGCCTTTGATATCTTTTAAATCTTTAATCGGCAGGCAAAAAATAAAAGCCAAGCCCAAGAGCCAAATTATCCTGGTCGGCAATTGTCCGATATCTTCCATCGGCGCCGCCAAGATAAAACCGGCAAACAAAATCAATAGAGAGGCAACGGAGCTCACCAGACTGGCTACTCCCAAAAATCTCTTTAAGCGAAAAGGCCAAGCCGAATACAAGAAAGCCAAGGCTTGATAGGCGATCAACAAAAAAGCCACCTTGGGATTGACCATAGCGGAAAAGAAAATCGAAACCGCAAACAAAACCGCTCCCGTGGCGATATAAGCCCCGTTGGAAAAATCTTTTACTATCAAAGGTCTGGTTTGATTGGTCAGATGATCTATTTTTTTATCGTAAATATCGTTTACCACCACCGAGGCCAACCAAGCAAAAGCGACTGAGATTATCACCAACAATAAAGCGAAGACATTAAATATATTTAATTCCCAATTAATTTTGGTAAAAGCGGCAGCCAAAAACATCCCCGCCAAAAGCAAACCGATATGATAGCCCAGCTGAACCGGCCGAGCATTTTTTAAAAAAGCTAAAAACTGTTTTCGATACAAAATATACAACCCCCAGCCCACAAACAAAAATAAAATAAACCCGTAAACCAAAGATAATTTAATACTTAATGCGTTGAGATAATTACCCGTGCTCCGAGCAAACAGTCTGACCGAAGGAAAAAACATTTGGACAATGTCGGATTCCCCCACTTTAAAAGGGCCCTTCTGGAAACCCCGGGCCAAAATAGTCATCCAGGAGGGAAAGGTTCCCAGGAAAAAAAGAATCAAATAAGCTTCCAATGAAATTATTAGAGCCTTAATTTTATTGCGAGTTTTGATAAAACTATAAACCAACAAGCCTAGAACGGTAAAAGCGATTTCAATTCTCACCCCGTAAGTCATTCCGTAATCGGGACTATCTCCGAAAAAAGTAAAAAATCGGTAGGGCATCTCACTTAGACTATAAATACCGTAAAAACTCAAGTAGGGCCGATCATTCAAAAGGATAAAATCAAACAGGGGCGGAAAAATAATGATCAAATACCCCCAAAGTAAAACATTGGAAGCCGCTTTGATTTTTAAATTTAATTTTTTCATCAAGAAAGCCAAAAAAAACAGATAAGACAATAGAAAAAAGACCAAAGTATAGGAAAAATGATGAAAAAAATAATCTCCACTTCGGTTGATCATTTGCCCCAGCCAATTTTCCATCAAAACCCGAGCAAATATAATACTCAAAAAAGTCAAAGACCACAGATAAAAATTAGTCGGCGCTTTTTCTATTTTTTCCACCAAATTAAACATTTTTTGAAACATTTTTTTATTCTCTATAATTTAATTTGACTTCAATCAAAAGAATACCATTAAACTTATTGTCAAATCAAGTTATTGTGTGTTATAATGTCTTTGTTTAAGTCTGCCTAAACTATATTTTCTTTTTGATTATCCGAGGAAAAAATTACTCCCGAAAAATAAACTTTTTCGCTTAATTTTTAAAATTAACCTCGTTTTCTATCAAACAAAAAGAATTTTAACAAAAATAAAATTATGCTCTCTTTTGAAGTAAAAAAAATAAAATTATCTTTATTTATTTTTTGCCTCTTGATTTTTTCGGGTTATTCGATTTCCATCTTGGCCACCGATAATTCCAGTCAAGACAATATCGTCTTGGACAGCGATTTAGACGGGTTAAGCGACGAAGAAGAACTGAAACACGGCACCGATCCAAATAACCCGGACTCCGACAATGACGGATATTCCGACGGAGCGGAAGTTCAAAGCGGCTATAATCCCTTGAAACAGGCGCCCGGAGATAAAATAATTTCCGAAACCGAAACTGCCGAAAAAGAAGTGCTTTCCGCCGAATCCGTCAACTCGGGTGTCGCCGGTTCTACCGGCAATCTGACGGAAGAGGTTTCCGGTCAAATCGCCAATATGATTGCCAATAGTGAAGGAGAGACGGGCGGAGTATCCATAGACAAGATAAATACTTTGATCGAAGAAAGTATCCAAAGCAAAATAACCTTTAGCCAGTTGCCTCAAGTTGACGAATCCAAAATAAAAATTCTTACGCAAAATTACGCCGAATTTAGCGAAGAAAAACAAGCTCGCAAGAAAAAAGAAGACAATGAAGCTTATCTCTCGTCTATTTTCTACATCCTATCCAACAATCTCCCCCACTCCATCGCTTCCGAAGATGAAATAGCTTCTTTCTCCGATGAAATCATCGCCAAAATCCCGATGCTCTCAACCGGAAGCGGCTTGGACTATTTTAATGATTTGGCTGAAAAAGGAGAAGGAATGATAGAGGAACTTTACAAATTGGAGGTCCCCCAGGATATGTTTGAAATTCATGTTGAAGCCTTGCAACTGGCCACTTACGCTGTCTCCTTAAAGGATAGAGTAAATATTGATCAATCCGATCCGCTTGCCTCGATAGTCAGCCTCTCCGAAGCGGAAAATTTATTGATGCTAGCCACCGATTATTTGGATCGCGTAGAAAGTAAACTTTCGGAATTAGGCCTAACCGGCTTTTTAACCGAAGAAGAAAATCAAATCTATGAATAAAAAAATAAAAACCATCTGGCTCAGTTTGATTATTCTAATTTCCGGAACTTTTTTTACCCCCCAAAAAACTCAGGCCTCCTACGTCGCTTGGCCGGATCTGGGCGGAGCCTTTTTTGAGACGATGTTGGAAAACGCTTGGTCGCAAATGCAAGCCGCCCTGGTCGGCGCCCTCAAAAAAGCCGCCATCGAAACAATCACCGAGACGGTCAATAATCTGGTAGCCGGCACCTCTCAAGCTTCTTCCCTCTTTATCTCCGATTGGTCGGATTATCTTTTCGGCAATCCGAGAAGCAACGCTAACAAATATATGAATGACTTCTTTACTATCACCACTCGCGGCAAAACCAATAGCGGTTACAAGAACACCCTGTGCGGAACCAATTACGCCGAATGGCGCTCGGCCAGAGCCAAGCAAGTCAATGCAGTGGTCGATCTGACTGAGTTGCAAAGTGATTTTGAAGAGCTTGCCTGCTCACCAACTGAGATGTTCGCCGACGGAACTTGGGCCGGCTACAATGCCTTCATGAAACCGAACAATAATCCGATACTTTACAACTTGATTGCTCAAAGCGAATACGAAAAAGCTATTAGGGAAGAAGAAGGTGCGGCCTTGGCTCAAGCCATCGCCTATCAAGGCTACATCGCCCAAAAAGAAAAAGAATCTAAATATGTAATTACTCCCGGTTCCACCATCAAAGATTTGGTCGCTTCAGCCAATACCTTGGATAATCTAACCATTGCCAACGCCAAAAATGTGGGTGAGGTAGCCGGAATTGTGGTGGGAAAGGTGGCTTCCAATGTAATCAAGGGAGGTATCGGTAGCGCCCGTCAACAATTGCAAAACAAAATCAATGACGGAATCTGCGAAGGCTCCCAATCGCTCAGAGATCAACTCAAAGAATTTACTCCTTCCGGCAATTTGATGAGCGGGTTCGGTATGGGCTCCCTGGGAAGCGGAAAAAGCTCCGGCACTTGTAATATAAAATAAACATAAAAAAACATCTCCGTGCCCAAATTCGAGATGTTTTTTATTTTGTCTTAAATATTGTTTACTCCCCTTGCCGGTTCCTCTTTTAAGCCTGTCTCGATTTCTATTTCCTTCTCCTGCGAAAATTCTTTTATTTTTTCCTCTTCTTTATTTTTATCTAAGGCCAGAAATCTAAAAACAATAACCCAAAAAGCGCCGATAAAAACATTATAAACTGAATTTATAAAAATCAATAACCCGAAAAATATAACTGAAACAAACACTACCACAGAAGTCTCCAATGATTTCTCCCAGAGAAGCTCCAATGAAAAGCCCAACAAAATAAAAGGGATTGTAATTCCGAAAAGAATCAAGGTCGCTAAAACACTAAATAAAATATTAACCACGATTGCCGCCAAGCCGGCTAAAAGAGTATTTTTCGGATTTTTTCCTATTAGGTCATAAGCTAAACCGAAAGCTCTGCTTGGGTTCACTCCCCCGCCGATTAAATAAATCTCGGCATATTTTTTTATAAAATAGAGCAAAAAACTAAAAGAAATAAAAATCAAAAAGGCCGTCAGAGCCAAAAAAAATCCCGGCCCGTAAGCCTTCAAGACAAATAATCTAACCACCGGAAAAATTAAAATCAAAATAATCGAAAAATAAATAAAGAATAAAATAAAATCCAGAAGAAATATTTTTCCCAAACAGCGCCAGCCGTTTTTTATGCCGGATTTAAAATCGACTGATTGATTTTTTTCAATTTTTAAAATCGAATCGATGAGCGCTCCTTTATTCACCAACCCCCAAAGATAAAAGATAAGTAAAATCAAAACCGACAAAGCAATTCCCAAAATAACCCACCCCGTATAATTTTCCCAATAAAAACTGATTTTCCTCATCCAGCTCATAAATTGCATTTCATCAATTTTTCCTTCTTGCTCCGATGAATCTCCGAGATTGTAACTCAAAGAAATTCCTCCTCCCAAAGTCATAAAAAAACCGAACCACCATAAAAATTTTTTTTGCTTGGTGATTTCGAGCGCTCTTCCTAATATTTGAACAAAATCTATTTTTTTTTCCATCCTCCTATTTGATTAAAATTTACTGTAATAATAATTTACATCGGCAATCCACTTGGCGACACTTTCATTGGAATGGGCATCGCAACTATAACCGCACTTCCAAACCACCATTTCTTCCGGCGTATCGACTCCGCTTTTAATTAATTCCTCGATTCTAGTTGCCACCGATTCGACCGCTTCTCTTTGATTATCAAAACAAGTGTGTCCCCCGCTTCCCATTCTCTCGCGCTTTTGACGGAAACCCCAAAGATTATTGCATTCCTCTCCGTTTAGCTTGGGAGTTCTCTTGCCCCAATTGCTTTCTTTCTTGGCGATCGCCACCAAAAAGGCCGCCACTTGTTCATCTTGCTTGGCGATAATACGAGTCATCGACTCGATCGGATAACCTTGAGTTTGTTTTCTGATTTTGTTTTCCAGTTCAATATTTCTCTCAATGACGGGGAAATTGTTTTCATATACTTTCGCCGATTTTATATCATTGACCGATTCGGTCATAAAATAAGAAAAAAATAATAAGAAAAAAGCCAAAATAAATAATAAGACATTTTTGGTGCTGATTTTATCGATTTCCGGCAAAAAAGCGGATTTTTTTTCGACAAAAACGATCGCTTTTTGACAAAAACGAGCTGAATTTTCCTTTATTTTATTGTATTTTTGTGTTATTTTACCCATAAAACGGCTATAAATATAAAAAAACGGATTTTCACCCGTTTTATTTATCTAAGTCTATTATACACCATTTTGAGCCAAAAAGCAAGGTTTTGCGCCAGTCGTATTAAGTAAAGAATAAATTAAGAATCATTGTCTGTAAGCGCAACCACTCCCGAATATAAATTTACTATTATTGAAAAAACTTTTCCTCTATTATTTTTTGAACCTTTTCCGGGGAAGAAGTATACACTCGGATTTCTTGAAAGGAGATTCCGCCTCTGACTTTGAGCAGAAGCGCTCCCTGCTCCTCGATAATTTTAATTCGATGCTTTACGCCACCCTTAAGCCCTGACCGGATATACCCGGGAGAAACGCGCGAAACCTGCTTGAGAGATTGCAAATATCTAACAACTTCAACGGCCGCATCTATGATAGTCGTATGTTTGCCGCCTCTTTTTTCGCCCTGGATATGATTCTTATTTGACATGATTATTTTTTTAATTTTCCTTCTTAGCTATGAATTAATCCTCTCAAAATCAAATCAAGCTTTTTAAATAATAACCGAACTTGCATTTAGCAGATTTTTGATTAAATTATTTTAAATAAAAAATAAGCAAGAACACTTAGGGAAAAAAATAATTGCAAAAAAATCGCCATCGCGCTTCCCGCAACTACTCCCGCCCCGACTCTTATCGCCTCCGAAAACTTTTTACCCCGACTCATCTCCCCAATAACCGCCCCTGCCAAAGCGCCGATAAAAATTCCCAGCGGAGGAAAAAAGACAATTCCCAAGAGAGCTCCGATAATAGCACCCTTTTGTCCGCTTTTTGAAGCCCCCAAAAATTTCACCCCCAAAATCGGTAAAATATAATCAGCTAAAACCAAAAACAACATCCCCAAAGCAAAAACCAAAATCACACCCAATGACAAAATTTCATTTTCTTGAAAAATATAATAAATCACTAATCCGAGAAAACTAAAAATCGGACCGGGCACGACCGGCAAAACACTACCCGCAATACCTAAAATCATCAAAACCAGAGCTGCCCAAAAAATTGTATCCATTTCATTTTTTTAAATATTTTACCCTAATATAATTTTACCATAAAACAAAGAACTTCTTAAGAAAAAATAAGCTACCGAAAACAGACATCCGATTTCTCTATTAATAACTTAAATGGGATTTAAATGAAACGGCTTAGATAAAAAATGGCTTGCTCTTTTTTAACCCTCTCATTTGATTCTCAATTAAATATAAAAATTATTTTAATAAATATCATACAGAGAATAAAACGGGATTGATTAAACAAATAAAAATATTCTATTTTTTAAGTATCCACCTGGTTATTTAGACTTGATTATGATAAAATTTGAATATAGCTTTAAATAAAAAAGACAAATAAAAAATGAAAACTTTTTTTAAAATAATCATATACGGATATGTATTTCTATTTTTTGCCCTTATTATCAATGGTATTGCCAATTATTTAGAAATTAATGGTTGGTATCAATTATTTTTTAATGATACTCAATTCTCGATTTATGATTATTTCTATATTTTCGCAATCTATCCCGTATTACTGGGTTATATAATTTATCTAATAAGCAAATATATAACACTCAAATAAAAAATAATCTCCTCTTTTAAGTCGAGCATAAAAAGGCCCGCCATGATAATTTTTTTATTTAAAAATAAAAGAAAAAACAGCTTTAGTGGCTGTTTTTTAATGTAGCCCTAAGGGGAATCGAACCCCTGTTTACAGGATGAAAACCTGCTGTCCTAACCACTAGACGATAGGGCCATACGGATATCATAATCTAAAAAATAAGGCAACTTATTGCCTCATTACCAACGAGTAATATATTATCATCTAAATTAAATTTAATCAAGAGGGAAGCATTTTTAAATGATCAATGCTCAATTTTCATTCAATAATCAATTCTTTAATAATCAATAATTTTTTGAGATCTCTCCATAAGGTCGAGATGACAAACCATAAGTTTTAAGATAATAAAAAATTTCAATTCGTTAATTCTTTAACTAGATAATTAATTCAAATCATATCTCCCACTTCCTCCAAAATCTCACTCGGAATCGGATTGTTTTTCGGACTCACTCCCGGGTACCGCCACACGCTGATAATTTTTAACTGATTTTTTCCCGCCAATTCAATCTTTAACCTGTCAGTCGCGACTGACGGGTTAAAATTTTGAATTTCCTTGGAAACTGGAAATTGCAATTTGGAAATTGACGCCTTTGGCGTCTGGTACATCACCCAGATCTCCTGACTCCATTTTTTCTTGCCAGACTTATCAAACTTGATTGAATTGGGTTGCATTACCGCCACCGTATTTTTGGCCACCCCCTCCTCTACCCTTTCGCAACTTCTAATTACCCTCTTGACCCTTTGGGGCGATAGACCGTATTGCATCATTTTGCCGATACAGTGCCGAGTCCAATAATACTTACTATCATTCTTCGGCACTTTGAAACTTCCAAAATTCATATTTTATTCTTCATTTTTATTTGCCCAATCTTCGTAATGGCTAGCGCCCGATATTCCGTTTCCAATAAATCTCTTTCTCGATTCAACATCCGAATTATTAAATTTTTCATTTGATATAATCTTAATCTTATTTTTCAAAATATTTTTTGTTTCCCTGACTAAATCCTCATCGGTCCAATAATATTCCGCTGTTGGGAATAGATACCTTAAAACTTCCAAAGTAAAATTATCCTCATCATAATTATCTCCAGTCAGTTCTTTGTCGCGCTTCAAAACCTCATCTATCGCACTCGGGATAAACCTGTTGGGATCTTTTAAGACTTCATTCCTTAAAAAATCCAAATTTCTTACCGGCTCTTTTAATTCTGCCATAAATTTTTAAATATTTAAATTTCTAAGACGAGCTATTCTCTCCTCGACCGGAGGGTGAGTCATAA
Source organism: Candidatus Moraniibacteriota bacterium (assembly GCA_036584565.1). GTDB lineage: Bacteria > Patescibacteriota > Minisyncoccia > Moranbacterales > UBA9337 > UBA9337. Next base: position 4,554 of record JAZHDF010000063.1, on the reverse strand, counting down.
AAAATTTGGACATTTTTTTACCCTTAAAAGGATTGGAGATATACATATGCGCGGTGGCTCGGTTGGCCGCTTCAAGAGGTTCGGTATCGGCGGAAATTTTTTCCAGCGCTCTGGCCAAACCCTCCGGATAACGCGTAAGCAAGGCCCCGTCGGCATCGGCCAAAAATTCTCTTTTGCGAGAAATCGCCAACTGCATCAATGTGGCGGCGATAGGTGCCAAAATTGAAAGAAAAATTGCCAAGACAAAAAAAATCATTCTGGATTGAGCGCTACCGTTATCGCTATCTTTGGCGCCCATAAAAGCCCAGTGTTGAAACCAGTCCGCTAGCAAGGCCACAAAGCCCACCAGAACCACGATTACGGTGGAAATCAAAATATCTCGATTACCGATATGTGAAAGCTCGTGAGCAATCACTCCTTCCAACTCGGCTTTTTCCAGCTTTTGCAAAATCCCGGTAGTAAAGCAAATCACTCCGTGCTCCGGATCGCGCCCGGTAGCAAAAGCGTTGGGAGCGCTGTCTTCGATAATATAGATTTTAGGCATCGGCAATCCGGCGGTAATACAGAGATTTTCCACCAGATGAAAAAGTTCGCGCTCATTATCATGCGTCACTTCTTTGGCGCCGCTCATTCCAAGGACAATTTTATCGCTCCACCAATAAGAACCGAAACTCATAAGAATAGAAAAAATAACCGCCCCATAAAGAATCCAACTATTCCCCATTGCTCGCGCAAAAACAAATCCGATCCCGATTACAAAAACCAAAAATAACGAGATATATATCCAGGTTAATCTCTTATTTGAATCAGAATGAGTGTATAAAGTTGTCATAAATAAGTTTAAATATTATTAAAGTGTTAATTTATTTTGAGCCTTCTGAAAATTATAACACACTTAAACCGGTCGAGGAAGTCGGGGGCACGATATCACTGGCCGGGACTCTGTAAACCAATGTGGTTGGTGGCTCAAAATCCTCTCTTAACAATATCGGACTCGTATTGTTACCATCATGTAAACGATAATTGTATTTATATTGCCCATCGATAACTGAGCCAAAATAAATATCCGTCAAACCGTTGTGGCCGGGAAGGAGGGATATTGAAGACTCCGCCGCTCCGTCTTGATATGTGTTATCAACCAATCTAACCTGGGAGTCTCTGTCGGTATCGTTATATGTATTTGCATAAGTACTGTATCCGGATTGCGCCGCCGAATCTTTTATAAGAATATTATCCTTAAATAATGGATAATCATTGCATTGACCGTAATCATCACCCATAACTATATTATATTGACTTGAGGTGATGGTGTTGCCAATGACAAACATGCCATCCGAAAAGGAATAGGAACATGTCACACCGAAAGTATGCGAGCTGTCTCCCGTAACTGAAATTATATTATTTTCATAAGTTGACGACTCGCCTTCATAGGCACCGATAAACAAACCTTTTCCTCCTCCGTTGATGTAGGCGATAACTCCGGTTGGTGAATATGTTCCGACATATCTGTCATCCGTAACTATTGTTATTTGATTATTGTAAACATGAATATTGTCTCCGCCCCATGTTACTCGAATACCTGAAGCGGAATTACCCTCGTAAGTCGCTAAAGGATCATTTAAATAAGCACTGCCGTATTCTTCGCCCAAAGCCGTAATCTGAAGATCAATAATATTATTGTAAATATCATAATTATCCGATCCGTCATCGCCGCCGCCGGCACCGATTCCGACCGGATGCTCGCCACGACCGACAATAGTATTATCATGAATAGATATATTTTCTCCGGAATACTGACCGACACCGTTGGCATTCGTAGCGATTGATCTAATTCCGATATAGTTCCCGTAAACTTGCGCATTATTCCCGGTCGTAATACCGCGATGTCGAGTATTTATTATTGTATTATATCTATAGATATTTCCAATATTATTGGAATTTTTTGACCCGGTAAGCGCCTCCGAACCCTGATGTCTGTTTTTCAGGGTGCCGAACTCATAAGTATCTTCAATGGTATTTTGCTCAAATAAACCTTCATTTCCGGCCCAGATAATACCGCCCACGTCTCGTCCGCCATAGCGCACATAAAGATTTGCAATATGAACATTACTGGCCGATCTTTGTCCTCCCAAAGCAGTGTTGTATGTGCTTACCGGATTATTTCCGCATCCGTATAAATCCCCTTCCGACATAGCCACGCCTTGAATAATCGATCCGTTGCGGACCGCAATATGGTTTTTGTTCCAAGTTCCGACATTCACACCCTCGCCGGACTCAGCTTGATTGTAGGTGATGGTATGACCGTTAAGGTTAACAATAATATAGCTATCATTAACTGTTATAGCCGTTCCGTCTGCGGTAATATCTCCTTGCAAAATATATTCGGTATTAGCTTGATTAGCTTGATAAGGCGTCGGGTAATTACCGGCAGGAATATAAATTGTATTGATTACCGAATCTTGAAACGGCACAGGAGACAACTCGCATGAACCCCAACTATCTGTCGAGGGATTGCAAGTGGCGCCCTCTCCGCCCATGGCAAAAACTTCAAAAGAAAAAAACATCAAAAACAAAAATAAAATAAAAAAGATTTTTATATGAACAAAATTTTTTAACATATAAAAGAATTTCTAATCGGAAACAAGAGAAAAATATTATGCAATACTGAAACATAATATTTATTTGATTTTTTGCTGTTTAAAATTCCACCTTCACATTTTCCCGCTCGGCCTCATTATCAATCTCAAAGAATTCTCGCTTGGTAAAGTTCAATATCCCGGCAAAAATATTATTGGGGAAAAGCTCAATCTTGATATTGTAATCTCGCACGTTGCCGTTATAAAATCTTCGCGAAGCTTGAATTTTGTCTTCCGTGTCCGATAGCTCTCTTTGTAATTCGAGGAAGTTCTGATTGGCCTTTAAATCCGGGTAATTTTCCGCCAAAGCAAAAATTGTCTTAAGCGTTCCGGAAAGCATATTTTCCGCTTCGGCTTGAGCCTTGGCGTCTCCGCTTTCTTGAGCTTGCATCGCTTTAGTCCTGGCTTCGGTAACTTTTTCAAAAGTTTGGCTTTCGTGAGCCGCATAACCCTTTACGGTGCTAATTAAATTCGGTATCAGATCATAACGTCGCTTTAACTGCACATCGATATCGCTCCAAGCTTCATCCACCCTATTTTTAAGCTTAATCAAGCCGTTATAGATGGATACCCCCCAAATAGCAATCACCGCTATTATTGCCAAAAAAACTATCAAGATAAACATACTTTTTTTTTGAATTTATCTCTAAAGATAAAGACATTTTTTATTAATTATTATCATTTACAATTATAACATCTCAGAGAATATCTTCAAGTTTTTGGAAGTCTTTTTTAAATATGTTATAATTTTAAAAATGGAAAATTTTTATCTAATTAATTTTTAATTTTCGCCATATGTCTCTAATAACCCCCTACAATGTCTTCTTGATTCCTATTCTGGTTTTGGGAGTCACTCGAATTATCAAATTTATATTTTTCTACTTCCGCCATAATCGAGATTTAGAGTTTACCCGCAAGCATGCTATGAGTTACGGCCATATGCCCAGTGTCCATACCGCCCTGATGGTTTCTATGATTACTTCGGTCGGTCATTATGAAGGAATAACTTCCGGCGCCTTTGCGGTAGCGATTATCATCGCTATCATAGTGGTGGACGATGCCACCCGTCTCCGAGTTTATATGGGTAATCATAGCGAATACATCAACATGCTCAAAAAAAACGCCGATCTGGACGAAGAGAAGTATCCGGATCTCAAAGAAAGAATGGGTCACCGCTTGAGTGAAGTAATTGCCGGAGCGCTTGTCGGTCTTTCTCTGACTTATTTATTCATAATGCTTTTGAGCTAAAAAACTAAATTTTCAAAAGCCCCTCCGCAAGGAGGGGCTTTTTTAAAAGAAATTTATCAACATAAAAATTGTCGCCAGCGAGAGAAAAATCATATTTATCCAACGGGGCAATATCTCTTTGTGACTAATAAAATATTTTTTATCCACTTCGACTCCGTGATTGAGATAAAAATCCCGGATACTTCCCTCATCTATTCGACCGGCGTAAAAACCTCTCAAGGCATCGGATTCTTTTTTGCGCTTTAAATCCAAATCGGTAAAAATATCTCCCAATTTTTCGGAATTTTTTTCCAAATGGTTCAAATAGCTGGCCAAAGAGAATAAAAAAGAAATTGCCGTAAAAAACAAACTGATTTTGATAAAATGATTCGATTCGAAAGTGTAAAAAAGTGTTACATCGCTCAGGATAATCGCCAAAGAAACAAGTGCCGTAACCAAATAATAATTTCGGGAGTTATCCTGATATTGAGCCACATATTTCAGAGATTTTACGAAAAGCTCGGATCTTTCTTTTTGAATTTTTTGGATATGTTTATCCGCCGGATTGAGTTGCATATTATTTAAAGTTTAATTTTTAACTCTAAATAATACAACTAAGATACTTATTTGTCAATTATTGTAACATTGCAGCGTCAAGTTTACACTCGCCAATTCATTTAATCTCTCTATA
>JAZHDF010000062.1:0-16972 GCA_036584565.1 Candidatus Moraniibacteriota bacterium | reverse complement strand
CTTCTTCTCCCAGCGTGTTCCTTCATTACTATATCTGCTTCTTCCGAACAATCTAGGGGTAATCACCGTGGTGCTGCCGCGGTGTCTTTCGAAATTATCCACCTCCACCCCCGGACCGAAGCCCGAAGAATAATTGAGCCCCTGATTGGGCCGACGTTCGAGACGACTTTCCCTCGGAGTCCTGGAGGCGACCTCCTCAAGAGTCGTCTTGCGACGATCTTCATTTCCTTCTTCAAGTCTTCCCTCCCTTTCAAGACGAGCCATATATTCATTATATGACTCACTAGGGAAGATACCCCCTTTTTTGTCGGCGAGATAAGAACATCCAGAGATGTTCAAAATAAGAAAACAGACCACTCCAAAACAGAAAAAATTATTCATGGCTCACTCCTTGTGATGGGTTTTTATATCAATGAACTTGACCAGTTTTAAATTATAGCACATTTTGACAAAAAAAGCAATACCCTGCAGATATTGATTTTTTTACTTTTTTGAAATTTTTTATCTTATTAAAGCATAGATTTCAGAAGATTAATGACGCTCGGAACGAAAGGTTTTTATAAATATCAAACCGACAACTGCAAAGACCAAAAAAATAACCGCCAAAGGAAACCATTTTTGGTCTTGCAAGACTCGATCGTCATTCTGATCGCAAATATCCCCCACTCCGTCGGCATCCTCATCGGCTTGATTGCGATTGGGCATATCCGAACAATTATCCGCGCTATTTATCACCCCATCTCGATCAAAATCATCACAAGCATCTCCGCGACCGTTATGATTCAAATCCGCCTGATCGGAGTTTTTTACACTCACACAATTATCCATCTCGTCGACCACCCCATCACCGTCGGAGTCGGCTTTTTCATAAAGAGTGTTTTTTCTCAAATACATTATTGACCCGGAGACGATTTCTTCATCTTGTGTCAAATTCGGCATTTCGCCTGTTTCAATCCTGACATAGCGATCCAACTCAAAAAAAGTCTCATAAGTCTTGCCGGGTTGAGCCAAAAAGCGAACACTGTCCCGAGTCTCGGCGACTCCGCCTGCGCTATGATCGGTAAAATATATCTCCCTTATCCTGAGTGGCTGGACATAATACAAAGAAATTTTAAATTCAGAGGCTTTGGTTCGAGGAAAATTAAGAGCGGACGATACAGGCTTACTTTTGCCGAGAATTATTTTTTCTTGACCGCCGACCATGGCGCTTATTTCCACCGCCTCGGGCAAAGCGACAAATTTATCCAAATACAAAGTCAAAGAATCGGTATCAATATTTTTTTCCGAAGTGATAAAAATATCCACCCTCTTTTGATCAACTCCGTTATCGGAGAAATACTCCTTGAAAGTTTCCATATCTCCGTCCGCCAACAATTGACTATCCGCTCCGTCAAGAGAGTCTCGGACCGTATAACTGATTTTTTTGCTTTTCTCGATCACAATCGCCGGCTGAATTTCTCCCGATTCTTTTTCAATCACCAGCACTTGTCGCAATGCTCCGTTTTTAAAGTCAATAGGAAATTCGACAACCGAAGGAAAATCGATTTTTTTAAATTCAATATAAGCCACCGATTGGAAAGCTTTTTTTATATTTTCAACTGAATTTTCCTCTTCGGCTGAAACAACTGTTGTTACAAAAAGTAAAATTACCGCCAAGATTATTTTTTTCATAATTTTTTAGAAATTAATTAAGTTTGAATTCTTCCGGATTCTTCTTCTTGCCAAAAAAGGTGGTGCTGACAAATAGCGCTCCCACGATAAAGAAAGTGATAATCTTTCCCTCAATGCCCATATTGCCGAATTCATAAAAGAATAACCGGAAAAGAACAATCGCAAAGAAAATTTCTCCAACTATTTTATAAAATCGATACTCCGACATCTTACCGGCCACATAAAAGAATATTCCAACCAAAGTATAAATTATCAAGGCGATAGTGGTGGCGACAGTTTCGGAATAAATCACCAAATGGGACATTATCCAAACCAAAACAGTCGCATAAAAACCGCCCATCAAGCCGTAAAACTTTACCAAATTTAAAGTTTCTTTGTTTTGGCGATATTCATCTCCCAAAATTCTGATCGCCATATAAGCCACCAAAAAAGAAAATATGCACAAAAGGAAAATTACCAGCATATCGCCGCTGATGTCATAATTGCCGTAATAAGAAAAGTACCCTCTTGAACGGTTTAAGTATCTGAAAATATTATCCAAATTTTCCAAACTCAAGAAAAATAAAATCGCATACAAGATAGCTCCCATTTTTTCAATACCCCTCAATTCAACTCCGTTCTTTTTGTTTAAATATAAGCCGGCTACCGCAATAAGCGTAAATTCAACAGTGAGCGCCACCAAAAGTTCCCAATTTTTAAACTGCACCGCCGTAGCGCTGACCAGCAGAACCATAGCGACCACCGAGTACAGCACGACCGGATCTTTCAGTTTGGTCATGGAAAAGATAAAATAAGCGCCCAAAGCGAAAATTAAGCCACCGAAGGCAATTAGGTAAACTTGAGCCTCCTCCGGTCCGACTATCAGCATCCAGATCAAAAAAATCAAGCCCGTCAAACCGGAAACCGTCAAATCATAAACATTGGCACTCTTTTTGGCCAAAACGGTAAAAATATTGCTAACATAAAAAACAGCGATAAAAGCAATGGAGAAAATAAGCGCCAAAAATTCATCGTCAAAACCTTCTAAAATTTCATAAAAGATTGAATAAAAGAAAACGGAAACCAGAGAAATAATATTTAAAGCGTTCCAACCGGTTTTAGCGCTGGTCCAAAGCATTCCCAAAGTCAAAATAAATAAATAAAAAAAGATTAACAATATATCCACCCGCGCGATAACAAAAAGCGGTACGATCAAACCGCTGACCAAAGAGGCTATTCCCAAGAAAACATTGTTTTGTTTAACCGCCGTAAAAGACATTAAAACTGAAAGAGAAAAAGCGACAAATAAAGCCACCGAGGCTGGAAACAAATCATACATACCGATTCCGGATAAAATTGAAACCAAAATCGAAGCCGAACCCAAAACCATCAAGGCGTTGCCTTGGATAATATTTTTGAAACCGCGCTGAAAACCGAAAATCAAGACGATCACGCCAAATAAAATCCCCAGACCAACTCTCCCCACCGGCCCGATCCAATTATTGATAAAAGCATAGGTCACAAACCAGCCGACTGATAAAATAAGCAAAAAAACTCCCACTTTAAGCGGCCATTCTTCGGAAAGCCAGCTGAAGAATCTCTCCAAAAAATTTTTTTCTTGAATAATTTGAGAGCTCGAATTCTCCGTCCGAACGGCGTTCCACTCTTTGACTTGTTCAGGTTGGAAAATATTTTCTCCACTAGGAGAAGAAATTTCTCCTTCTTGATTTTGACCGACCGCTACCGCCTTTTTAGTTTCATCTCTCAAAACACCTTCTCTATCGACATTTTTTATCTCCTTAATTTGTCTTTCCAGGCCGTTTAATCGACTTTGAAAATAAATAAAAAAGACAAAAAACAAAATAACAGCAAGTAACTCCATACTTTTTTAATTTTAATGATTATCAAAAAACAAGCGTTTTTAAAGCTTGCTTATTTCTTTCAGGCCTTTGTCCGGCAAATAAAGAATAACCAGTCCGGTAATTATCCCGCCCACGGCCAAAGGCAAATGATTATTGTCAAAAAATATCAGATCTAAATAATCAACTACATACCAAACACCTCGCCAAATCAAAACCAAACCGATTACTATATTAAGGTTTTTAGCAAAATAAATTATTTTTTTAAAAATTTCTTTTTGTTCCATATTTTATAATTAAACAATACCATATCTCTTGAAAAATAAAAAATATCCCACCGCTTAAAGATTCGCTTATGATTATAACACTCGAAAGAATTTTTTTAAACACTGCCCAAAAAACAGTTCTTGTGCTATTATATAAATCAATCTGATATAATTAGAATGTTCAAATTTATACAAATAAAAGCTCGCATCCCGGTAAATAGATCGCCAAGACCATGCTAAAAAACAGAAAAAAATCAAAACTTCGCTATATATATTTCCTACTGATAATTGCGGGCGGTTTTTATGCGGGAAAATTTTTATTTTTCAAAGATAAACGCGTCCTGGGCATCACCGCTTCGGAAAAAAATATAATCTTAAATGATAACGGTTTTAAAAAAGAATTTAAAACAAACGCTTTGTCTGTTGAAGAATTTATAAAAGACGCCCGAATTCCTCTGACAGAAAGAGATCTTGTATTTCCGGATAAATCGGCGTTCCTTTTGCCAAATCTGAATATAGAAATTCAGCGTCCCAAAAAAATAATCGTCTCGGTGGACAAGGAAAAAAAAGAACTTTACGGTTTCAAAAAAACGGTTGGCGAAATTATCTCCGAAAATAATCTAAGCATCAAGGAAGAGGATCTGGTCAAGCCGGAAAGAAGCACGCTTGCCCATAATGAACAGGAAATAAAAATCACTCGCGTGGAAATCAAAGAAGAAATTATCAAAAAAAATATCGATTTTAAAACTATTGAAAAAGAAGATGACAAACTCAGCTGGCGAACCAAAAAAACCGAAATCAAAGGCGAAAAAGGAATCAAGGAAATCCGCTATGAGGTCGCCTATCACGACGGCAAAGAAGTCAACCGAAAAATCAGAGAAACGGTTGTCACCAAGGAACCGGTAGATGAAGTGGTGATTCAAGGAACTTATGTAAAACTGGGCAAATCCCACACCGGCTTGGCCAGTTGGTACGCCCACACCGGCACCATGTCAGCCGCCAATCCTTGGTTGCCGATTGGTAGTTATGTCAAAGTAACCAACAAAGAAAACGGCAAATCGGTGATCGTAAAAATAAACGATCGCGGACCGTTCGGTCCCAATCGAATCATTGATCTCGATAAGGTGGCTTTTGAAAAAATCGCCTCTCTCGGTCAAGGTATTGCCAATATAAAAATGGAAGAAATTAAAAACTGAAAATAAGTTTGATTATTCAACTAAAAATTTGGACTTGTTATAAATCAAACCGTCGCAAAAACCATCCCCATAAGCTAAAAGCTTCCTCTCTTAAATCCAAAAAATTTACCAAATCTTCTCTCTTTTCTTTCAAGATTAAAATTTGATCGTTTACTTCGCTCAAAATATTCTCATCCGTAATATTGCCTTTTCGATCCTCCATCAATTCGATTTTTTCTCCGTATCTGTTTAAATCATTTTCCAAAACCTCAACTGTCTTATAATCCTCTCCGATAAAAAACTTAACCCAAGCGGATCGACTCTTTATTTTTTCTTCCAAATTTTTTCCTTCCGCCAGCATTGCTTCGGTTTCCTTGTAAAGATTATCAATAATCGCTTTTTCTTCGGCATCAATTTTGGCGATTCTTTCTTCTTCGGCTCTTTGCGCCTCCAGTTCAGCCTTCTTTTCTTTTTCTAAGATAGAAAGCGCTTTTTGACGTTCTTTTTCCTCCAACGCCGCCAGCTCGGCTTCACGCTCTTCTTTGGTCTTGGTGGCATCGGCAATCTTATCTTCATTAAATTTACAAGCCGAGGCAAAATCTTTCTTCTTGTTGTCAAAAACTTTATTGGAACTCAAATTCATCGAATCGGACCAATAGCCTTTGGGCTTTCCTTCTCCTCCGCTGGGAGCCTTGCAATCTAAGCCGTAGTTACTATTACCCGAGATAATATTATTATTAATCTTTACATTTCCCAGTTTATCAGTATCGGTATAAAATTGAGCGGCAATTCCGCTGGAATCGTTTTTTTCTATTTCGTTATTTAAAATATTTAATTCAGCCTTGCCTAAGATGACCTCGATACCGCTTTCTCCGTTATTGTAAATTTTATTATTATTAATCGAACCGCTGACATCCGCTCGGATATCCAGGCCCTCTTCGGTATTTTTATATATTTTACAATTGGTAATTTCTATTTTTTTGCCCTTCTGAATATATAAACCCTTTCGATTGTCGGTAATTACCGCATCATTTATAACCAATTTTCCTCCGCCTGAAGTCAGGATTCCGATGTTCGCTTCCTTGACTTCCGCATTGTCTATTTCCGCATCCGCTCCCTCTTCGATTTCAATCCCGCCCAAAACAGTCACCTTTCCTATTTCGGAATCATTTTGCATAACCACCTTTCCCTCAATAACGGTTTTATCCCGATTACTTCCGTTTAATTTTTGATTTTTTTTCAAAACCAAACTCTCGACATAAGTACCGTTGGAAACTTTTATCTCCTTGCATTTGTCATCCGCTATCGCTTTGGATATTTTTTTGTAAGGCTCATCCCCGCTCCCGTCTCCGCTTCCATCCGCATCTTTATCGACATAACAAATATCTCCCGCCCAAACAAAAGAAGGCGCCAAAAAAACGCCCCCCAACAAAAAAAATATTAATATTGAAAAAATATAAATTCTTTTCATCTTAATTTATATTAACACTCCTTCAAAAAATTACAAACAAAAAATCCGAGTCATCGGTCAAAAGTCATTGATCATCAAAGTTATGATACATCTTGATAGCTGATTACAGATGACTGATGACTATGTTAAATAATTCTCGATTATTAATATTTGAATCATTTCTAAAATCTTTCAATTCCCAAAAAATAATTATTTTTTTAACACTTCCCTAAGATATTTCCCCGTATAGCTCTCTTTGTGCCATCTGGCCACTTCTTCCGGCGTCCCGGTAACGATCACTTTTCCGCCCTTCTCTCCCCCTTCCGGACCGAGATCGATCAGCCAATCGGCCGATTTGATCACATCCAGATTGTGTTCGATAACAATCACCGTATTGCCGGCATCCACCAAACGATTAAGGATGGCTAACAATTTTTTAACATCTTCAAAATGCAATCCGGTAGTCGGCTCGTCCAGGATGTAAATATTATGCCCGCCGGAGCGACGCGATAATTCGGTAGCCAGCTTTACTCTTTGCGCTTCTCCGCCGCTTAGAGTGGTGGCACTTTGTCCCAATTCGACATAACCCAAGCCAACCTCCTCCAAAACTCTCAATTTATTGGAGATCAAAGTAAAGTTTTCAAAAAACTCCAAAGCCTCACTGACTGTCATTTCTAGAACTTCGGAAATATTTTTTCCTCTATATTTTACTTCCAGGGTTTCCCGATTATACCTTTTGCCTTTGCAAACATCGCAAGGCAAATAAACATCCGGCATAAATTGCATCTCAATTTTTAAAAATCCTTCCCCTTGGCAATTTTCGCATCGCCCTCCGCGAACATTAAAAGAAAATCTCCCCGGATTATAACCGCGCGCTTTAGCATCTTTGGTGGTGGCAAATAAATCCCGAATAAATGTAAATAATCCGGTATAAGTAGCCGGGTTGGATCGCGGAGTTCGTCCGATCGGCGCCTGATCGACCATGATAATTTTATCAATATTATGAGCACCCGCAATTTCCTGATGCGCGCCGGGAATTTCCAAAGTTCGATGCAGTTTATTGGCCAGTGCTTTATAAAAAGTATCCTTAACCAAGGTGGATTTGCCGCTTCCCGACACCCCTGTTACACAAGTCAAAGTATTAAGCGGGAATTCAACATTAATATTTTTAAGATTATTCTCTCGCGCCCCTTTTATTATAATGCTTTTTTTATTAAAAGCCTTCCTTCTAAGATTGGGAATTTCGATTTTATTTTTTCCGTTCAAATATTGAGCGGTAATCGATCTCTTATTTTTCATCACTGCTTCCGGTGTCCCTATCGCCACAATTTCTCCTCCGTGCTTACCGGCTCCCGGGCCGATATCCACCAAAAAATCAGCTGCCTTCATTGTTTCTTCATCATGTTCGATAGCGATCACGGTATTGCCCAGTTTTTTTAAATTTTTCAAAGTTTCAATCAATTTTTTATTGTCTCTGGCATGCAGACCGATTGACGGCTCGTCCAAAATATACAACACTCCCACCAACTGGGAACCAATTTGGGAAGCCAGCCTGATTCGTTGAGATTCTCCCCCGCTTAAAGTTTTAGCTCCCCGCGCCAAAGTCAGATAATTTAATCCGACATCGTTTAAAAAAGTCAATCGGTTAATAATCTCTTGAATAATTCGACCAGCGATAATTTCCTCTTTGGCGGTTAATTTCAAATTCACAAAAAAATCCAGAGCGTCGGCAATATTTTTTTGCGAAACGTCATCGATGTTTTTGTCTTTTATTTTGACCAAAAGAACCTCTTTTTTATAACGAGTACCTTTGCAAGTTGAACAAGGGTTTTGGCTCATATATTTTTCAATGTCGTTTCTCACCGCCTCCGAAGTTGTCTTGCGATAGCGATCCTCCATCCAGGCAATAATCCCCTTCCAAGTCATATAGTATTGTCTTACTCCGGTGCGAAAATGATATTTTACATCAATCAAATCTTCCTCTTCGTCTCCATAAAGCAAAATATCCAATTCTTTTTGGGTTAAATCCTTGATTCTTTTGTTTTCGGCAATATGATAGTAATTGGTCACCGCTCGCAAAATTGTCCCCAGATAATTATTGGATTTATAACTCCAAGGCAAAATCGCCCCCTCGCCGATAGTCTTATTTTTATCCGGCATAATCAATTTTACATCCAACTCTTTTTTACTGCCCAAACCCTCACAAGCCTCACAAGCTCCGAAAGGAGAATTAAAAGAAAAAAGTCTCGGTTCTAATTCGGGAAATTCGATTTCATGAATCGGACAAGCCAAATTTTGATTGAAAGAATTTTCTTTCTTGCCACTTTTAATCAGGACAATTCCCTGAGCGATTTTTAACGCTCGCTCGATACCTTCAAATATCCGACTTAGGTTTTCATCCCCAACCTTCAACTTATCGATTACAATATCAATATTGTGTTTTTTATAACGGGCCAATTCGACATCTTTCCAATCGGTAAGATTTACTCTCTTACCGTTTACTCGGGCGGTTCCGTAACCGCTTTTGTACATATTTTCCAAAAGAGTACTGTATTCTCCTTTTCTGCTTCTCACTATCGGAGCGATAATTTCAATTTCTTTGCCCTCGCCCACCTCAATCACCCGATCGACAATTTCATCGATCGTCATTTTACTGATTTCCCGACCGCACTCGGGACAATGCGGGATGCCGATTTTGGCATAAAGCAAGCGCAAATAATCATGAATCTCGGTAATTGTTCCCACTGTCGAACGAGGGTTTCGAGAAACCGATTTTTGATCAATCGAAATCGCCGGACTCAAACCCTCGATATAGTCCACATCGGGTTTATCCATCTGACCGAGAAATTGTCGCGCGTAACTGGACAAACTTTCCAGATAGCGCCTTTGTCCTTCGGCAAAAATGGTATCAAAAGCCAAAGTACTCTTGCCGCTACCGGAAAGTCCGGTAAAAACTATTAATTTATTGCGGGGGATTTCCAGGCTCACATTTTTGAGATTGTGCTCCCGCGCACCCTTAACTATTATTTTATCTTGCATAAATTTGTAGGTATTTTTAGATTTAAACAGTATATTACATAATACAACAAAATATAAAAAATGTCACCCCATTAAAAAAGAAGTTCGTATCTTATATTAAGTATTATGCGCTAAAACAGAATTAAAATTTATGGATTTAAAATAGATTTCTTTTTATTATTTTTTGATAAGTATAAAAGCTTTTCCTTTTTTGCCTAGCTAAAGTCCGCCTGTCTATCTGCACCAAGCCGAAAAAATAATCATAACCCCCGGTCCATTCGTAAGCATCCGTCAAAGAATAGTGGAAATATCCCCGTAGATCAATCTTTTCTTTTTTTATTTTTTCCAATTGCGCGACTGTCTTTCGGATAAATTCCACTCTATCGCAGTCATCCAAGATACAATCTGTCGGCTTACCATTTTCTAAAATGATAATTGGTTTTTTAAATTTTCTGTAAATATTTTTACAAACATAATAAATACCCCTTGGAAATTTCCGCCACCCCTGAGGATTATGCGGATTATCCCGTTTTTTGAATTTAAAATCAAAAACTCCTTCCCTGAAAAAATCAAACTTCAATCCGCTTCGACGATAATAATTAATTCCGATGAAATCCTGATATCTTCTTGTTTTATTTAGCAAATACAAATAACGAAAATATTCCGAAAGTTTAACCGCCCCTTTTTCTAAAAAATAATTCAAACTGTTCTTTTCGGAAGCCGGAAAATAATAGTTAATAAGATGAGCGCTTCCCACCAAAATATTATTTGATTTTTTATGCGCTAAGCGATAAACTCTTTTTTGAATTGAAATAAAATTTTTAACCGTTTTCCAGGCGCGACATAAATTTTTATTAAAAGGCGGATGCTCCCCTCTGATATAACCCATCCCCACCAAAACCATCGGCTCATTTAAAACAATAAAGACATCGATTAAATCTCCCAGATTATCCAAAACATATTGAGAATAGCTTAGAAATATTTTTGGCATAGCCTTGTCATGCAATCCGTATTTTTCCTCAAACCACATCGGCACACTCCAGTGCCACAATCCCACCACTGCTTTAATTTTTCTTTCCCTTAAATCGATTAATATTTTTCGGTAATGCAAAATAGCCTCCGGGTCAAATTCTCCTTCTCGCGGCTCAATCCTGGACCACTCCAGAGAAATCCGCATTGCCCCCACTCCCAATTCCTCGGCCAAGATATTATCATTTTTAAATTCATCCCAATACTTATTCACTCTTCCAGAAATTGGCACCAAAGCACGCCTCTCCCAACTATGCCAATTGCTGGCATAATTATTACCCTCGGTTTGATAGCCGATATTATTTACTCCCCAGAGAAATTTTTTTGTTTTAAAATTTTTCATACCTTTATTATAGCAGGGGCAGTTCATAGCTTGTGGCTTTTTAGCGCAGTATGAATAAGAGTGTTGAAGAGAGTATATATAAGGTATAAAAAATTTTAAATAATTCACCTAAAAGTTATTGGTCAATTTGCGCAAGTACGCAAATTGACCAACTTTTTAGAAATTTAAGTTTGCACATCCTTTCTTCAAGTTACAGATTCTTTATTGTTTCCACTACTTCATCAAAACTCGAAACTATTTTAAACGGCTTACCTTTTTCAAGCCTATCTCTTTTGTGAAAACCAAAATCAACTGCAATTGTTTTTACGCCGACCTTGTTGCTCTCCAAAATATCTCCCAATGTATCTGTGACAAAAATACAATCATCAGTTTTTAAGTTATATTTTTTTAATAAATATATAAATTTTTCAACCTTTGATTTATGTGCTTCTGACCCCAATATTTCTTTAAAAATATGAGTAAATTTATTGTTTTGAAAATAAATATTCAATGCCTCCTCTTGATTGGATGAGACAATGAACAGAACATATTTTTTAGACAATTCTTCTAAATTTTTTTTAATATTCTCATCTATTTTTAAATATTTAAATGCTTCATTTTGTAACTTAAAAAAATTATCATTGTCTTTTTCATTAATTTCTGTACTTTCAAAAATATTTCCATTAAAAAAATCTCTATATTTTTCTTTAGTTAATTTACCACCAGAAATCTCAACATTTATTTTATATGCTAAATCAAAAGTATCATGAATTACACCATCAAAATCAAAAATAACTGCTTTCATAAATTTTATAAAAATTATTATATTACGTGATAATCATACTATCAAATGTAATTCCATTAAAATAATAAGACACTATTCAGTAAAAATATCATTAGTCAAAATGACATAATTATTGAATATTTTCTAACTCCTACTGCTCTAAAAAACTACCCGCTGAAAAACTATTTCGCTATTTTACGAAGCTCGTAAATTTCATCTCTTATAACAGTGGCTCGCTCAAATTCCAGATTCTTGGCCGCTTCTTTCATTTCTTTTTCTTTTTGCTTGATATAACCGTTGATATCTTCAAGGGTTTCCAATTTGACAAATTCGCTGGACAACTCGGACTTGATTTCATGATCCACGATAGATTCGATTTTCTTTTTGATTGTCTTGGGAGTGATATGATGTTTTTTGTTATAAGCACTTTGGATAGCTCGTCTTCTTTCGGTTTCTCGGATAGCCCGCTCCAATGAACCGGTAATATTGTCCGCATAAAGAATCACTCGTCCGCGCACATTTCTGGCCGCTCGACCGATGGTTTGGATCAGCGAGGTTTCGCTCCGCAAAAATCCCTCCTTGTCGGCGTCAAAAATCGCCACCAAGGAAACCTCCGGCAAATCCAAACCTTCTCGCAAAAGATTGACCCCTACTAACACATCAAACTTGCCCTTACGCAAATCTTCCAAAGTTTTAATTCGATCCAAAGTATCGACATCCGAGTGTAAATATTGAGATTTAATTTTATTTTCTTTAAAAAATTCCGCCAAATTTTCCGCTTGCTTCTTGGTCAAGGTCGTAATCAAAATTCTTTCTCCGCGCGCCGAAACTGTCTTAATTTCTTCCAATACATCCTTAACTTGAGTTTTGGCGCTTCTGACTATTAATTCTGGATCAATTAATCCTGTGGGACGAATAATTTGCTCCACCACCTTGGTGGATTTTTCTTTTTCATATTTGGACGGCGTGGCGCTCACCAAAATCGCTTGACCGATTTTTTCTTCAAACTCTTTAAATTTGAGCGGTCGATTATCCAAAGCGCTGGGAAGACGAAAACCGTTATTAACCAAATTTTCTTTTCTGGATCTGTCACCGAAATACATCCCTCCGATCTGAGGAACGGTCACATGCGATTCGTCAATCACTAAGAGAAAATCATCCCCGAAATAATCTATCAAAGTATAGGGCGATTCCCCCGCTTTTCTCTCGCTCAAATAACGGGAATAGTTTTCTATCCCGTTGCAATAGCCCATTTCCCGCATCATTTCAATGTCGTATTTGGTTCTTTTTTGAATCCGCTCCGCCTCCAAAAGCATTCCTTTTTTTTGAAAATAAGCCACTCTTTTTTCCATTTCCAGTTCTATCTCCTTAAGAATATTTTCCATTATCTCCTCGGGCATCACAAAGTGTTTGGCCGGAAAAATCATTACCTTTTCCAAATCGCTCAATTTGTCATGAGTGAGCATATCCCGCTCGGTGATCGATTTTATTCCCTTATCGGAAAGCTCGATTCGAGTTATCACTTCTCTGCCGGGTGAAACTATCTCGATTGTTTCGCCAATAACCCTAAACTTTCCCCGCTCCAAAATATCGCTCCTGGAATAATACATCCCGATCAACTCACTAATTATTTCCGCTCTGGTTTTTTTGTCCCCCGCTCTCAAGGTCAAAGTAATTTCTTCATAGCGCGCCGGACTTCCTAAGCCGTAAATACAAGAAACGCTGGCCACCACAATTACATCTTTCCTGGACAAAACCGAGGCGGTGGCGCTGTGGCGCAATTTATCAATCTCGTCGTTAATTTGGGTTTCTTTTTCAATATAAGTATCGGTGGAACTAATATAAGCTTCGGGCTGATAATAATCATAATAACTGACAAAATATTCCACTGCGTTATTGGGGAAAAATGCCCGAAATTCCTGAGTCAGCTGAGCGGCTAAAGTTTTATTGTGAGCAATTACCAGAGTCGGCTTCTGGACTTTTTCAATCACATTGGCCACAGTAAAAGTCTTACCGCTGCCGGTCACACCCAAAAGCGTTTGAAATTTATTTCCCTTCTTTAATCCCTTGACCAACTCCTCAATCGCCCTGGTCTGATCTCCGGCCGGTTCAAATTTTGAATTTATCTTAAATTTCATAAAAAATATTATGCGTTAGGATTCAAAGAATAATAACATATTTTTTCCAGAACTTCAAACATGCAATTAACAGGTCATTAGTTATCAGCAATCAGTCGACAGTCATCTGCAAACAATTGTCAAAAATAAGAAACTTACAAAGCTCAAAGTTTTTTTAAATTAATGTATAGAATATTTAAAATGATCCAATGTTTAAATAATTGAAAAATTAAGAATTGAATAAAAATTAGAAATTCAAAATTTAAAATTATTTCTTAATAACTGATTACTTTTGACTGATGACTCTAATGATATTGTTATAAAAAAATAAAAAAACGACCAATGTATTTTTGGTCGTTTCTTATTAAATTTACCTTTTATTTTTTCTTCCCTTTATCCTTCCCTTTCCCACTGGACATAAACAATCCGGCTACAGTTCCAAGGGCTACTCCGATTCCGGCAGCGATAGCGGCTGCTTTCTCCGGGTTCTTTTTGATGTAGGCCCCGACTTTTTTAGAAGTCGCCTGCAACTCTTTTTCGATTTTTTTAACCTCTTTCATTGCGGCTCCCTCCAGTTCAGCCCCTTTTTTCTTGGCTTTGGCAATATTGGTTTCCACAACTTTTTTTATTTCTTGCGTATCCATTTTTTTGTCTTTTGTTAATTCCTTAAGATTAACAAAAATATTAAATTAATTATTCTTACTTAACAAATAACCCGCGCCCAAAACCAAGATTCCCACAAATCCGTACCCTATCCAACTGGCATCTTCGCTCACAAAAGTGTTTACATACAGAGCCACACAAACAAGGATAAATATCAGACCGATCAAAATCAGTAGCGCTCCCAGAGCTCTTCTTTTTAAATCCCTGGTCCAGTTTTTAAACTTGGTCGAGATAGTATCTCCGACTTTGGATAAGATATTAGCGGTAAAAACTTGTCCCAACTCTTTCCAGGCTCCGCCGGATTCTTTTTTATTCTTGGTTTTACTTTTGGTTTCCATTTTTAATTTAGTTTAATTTTTATATTTCCTAAATTATAACATTTTTTAGAAACAAAAACAAATCCGCGTTATTTGTTTTTTCTGGCTCGACCGTAAGCATCTGCCGCCTTGATAGCCGCAAAAACGGAATCAGCGGTAATCGGCACCAATTCGTTATAAATGGTTTCTCCTTCGGCACAAGCTCGCTCGGCCACTTTCATCAAATCCTCGTCGCTCGGATTTTTTAGACCCACTTCCTCCAAAGTGGTCGGCAATCCGATTGCCTCGCAAAAATCATAAACATCGTCGATAAAATCAGGATGCTTATCGGTCAAAAACAAAGAAGTTACCACTCCGATAGAAACTTTTTCTCCATGAAAATAAGCGTGGGTCGGCTCCAACACGGTCAAACCGTTATGAACAGCATGACAAGAGGAAATCCCCCCGCTTTCAAAACCGAGTCCGCTCAAAAGAGTATTGGCTTCGATAACTTTTTCCAAAGCCGGAGTAACTACTTTATTTTCATTGGAAACCTTGGCGGTTACTCCGTACTCAAATAAAGTATCGAAGCATAACTTGGCCAAAGCGTAAGCGGTCATTGTTCCTTTGCCGGAAGCGAAATTGTCAGCATATTTTATCTGACAAGAGCGCGCCTCCAACCAAGTGGCCAAAGCGTCCCCCATTCCGGAAACCAAAAATCTAACCGGAGAATCAGCAATTACTTGTGTATCCACCAAGACCACATTCGGATTAGCCGGTAAAAATAAATATCTATCCACCACACCCTCATCGGTATAAATCACCGAAAGAGCGCTACAAGGCGCATCGGTCGAAGCGATAGTCGGTACGACAATAACCGGCAACTTTAACTCATAAGCGGCCGCCTTGGCGGTATCGATAGCTTTTCCGCCACCGATGGCCACTACGACATCGCTTTTATTTTCTTTTATCAACTCCACATTTCTTTTAATTTCCTTATCACAACACTCCCCGTTAAATTTTTCGAATTTTATTTCAATTTCCTTTTCGATTCCCGCTTGATATTTGGGAACTATTGAGTCTAAGGCAAAAGCGTCGCAGACTACGAAAGCTTTTTGGCCGAATTTTTCCACTTCTTTTGGCAGGCTGGAAAGCGCCCCTGCTCCCTGGACATATCTCCCGGGAAAAATACTGGTTTGTATCATTTTTGTTTTTCCACCGATTGGCGGATTTAATTATTAAAAATAAAAAACGGGACCAAATATGGTGCACCCGTTTTTTAATACTTACTAAGTATAGCATATTTTTCGACCGAAGTCAAAAAAAATAATAGTCACTCGTCATCCGTAATCAGTCATGAAGGAATTTTAAAAATAAGAAATTTCAAATTAATTTTAAATTTTAAATTAAAAATTCTAAATTTTCTATTTAATTTCCATCAGCTCCACTTCAAAAATTAAAGTCGCGTTGGGCGGGATAATTCCCCCGGCTCCCTGCGCGCCATAACCCATCTCGGACGGAATAGTCAAAATTCTTTTTTCCCCCACTTTCATATCAAGTAAACCCTGCTCCCAACCGGCAATCACCATTCCTTGTCCGATAGTAAATTCAAACGGTTCGCCGCGATCGACACTGGAATCAAATTTAGTCCCGTCTTCTAGTTTTCCGGTATAATGCACGGAAATAGTATCTCCTGATTTAGTAACTTTGTCTCCTGTCCCCTCTTGGGTAGTCTCTATTTTCAGATCCATATTTTTTTGATTATTATTTTGATTAACCGGTTCTTGATTTGTTTTTTTTGCCACCTCTTTTTCGGCGGTCTTTATCCCGGCCACCTCTCCCTCGGAAGAAGGATTCCATTCATTTACATATTTGTAAACAAAAACTCCCCCCACCAAAAGCAAAATCGCCAATAAAATATTTGTTTTCATAATTTTTAACTTATTTTTTATTATTTAATTTTCCAACCTTATGTTTTTAATTTTGGAATTTGAAATTTATTTGGAAACCTGCCTACCGGCAGGCAGGTTGGAAATTGAGATTTGGAAATTTCCTGCGGATTGTGGACCCTAGCGGACTCGAACCGCTCACCTCATCCATGCCATGGATGCGCTCTACCAGATGAGCCAAGGGCCCTGATATCAAATTCTACAGTTATAAATTTTAAATGGTGCGCTCGGACTTTATCCGCCTCCGGCGGAAGATGAGCCAAGTGCCTTTTTTTGAAAAAGCTTACTCATATATAATATAGATTATGTCCATAATCGTCAATATTAGAAATAATTTTGATAATAGAAGATATAATACATATTAGGATTTTCTTTAAAATAATTATTAGACGTT
>JAZHDF010000061.1:0-17357 GCA_036584565.1 Candidatus Moraniibacteriota bacterium | reverse complement strand
AACGTCTAATAATTATTTTAAAGAAAATCCTAATATGTATTATATCTTCTATTATTTACCAAAATTAAACTATTGACTTTTTTGTAAAAATATGCTATTATTTAAAGTCATTCAATAGTACCTATTCAAATCAATATCCCAGGAGGAAGTCATGCTTTATTATTTATTATTTGCTATTCTTTATTGTTTCGTCGCATTTGCTTTTCTTGGAAATTTATTAGTGGGAGTATTAGATAAAAACATTATTACTGTTGTAAGTTCGGCCGTTTTTTGCGGAATTTTTTTTCCACTCTCACTTATCTCTATTCTAAAATTTTCCCATGAAAGCATCTACGGGAAAGAAAAACCAGCCCCCAAGGAGGAGAAACAATAGAAAACTGACACCATCGCCCAGAACGGAATCATTCGTTCTGGGCGGTTTTTATTTTCTAAATTCCCAAAACCCCCCTAGTATTTTTTTCTACAATTTTTTCCACTTCGCTTATATCCATTTCCTTAAGCTCACTAATTTTTTCCAACACATATCCGACATTCATCGGCTCGTTGCGTCCATATCTATCCAAGGGACTGGGGTTTAGATAAGGACAATCTGTTTCAATCAAAATATCTTCAATTGGCGTATCCTTGATAACTTTATCATAACTTTCTGAATAAGTTATTATCCCGTTGAAACTCAATTTAAATCCCAGTTCTCGAAATTCTCTGGCAGTTTTATAACTCCCCGTAAAACTATGAATTATCCCCTTTTTATCAACAGGATTGGCCCTAAAAATTTCTATTAAATCTTTGTAAGCGCCCCAGCAATGAATCGCCACCGGCTTACCGACCTCATTGGCGATTTTTATAAATTCAATAAATATCTCTTTTTGCTTCTCAATAATCTTTTCTTTTTCCGATTCGGTCAAACCCTCGTCAAAATGATGATAATCCAAGCCCACCTCGCCGATAGCCACCACTTTTTTATCTTTAGCTAGCTCAAAATATTTTTGATAATTAAATTCTTCTCTATATTTTATATCTTCATTATTTACGTCCGCACCCTCATCTCTATCCTTTACTAAGACATGAATCGGATGAAGTCCGACAATCGCATAAACCCCTTCATTGTACCGATTAGCATATTCCACCGCTCGCTGGCTGGTCTTAAATTCCGAACCGACATTAACCACCCAGACATCATTGTCCAGGCATTTTTTTATCACCTCATCACCATCCTCTTGATAGGCATTGAAATTAACATGAGCATGCGAATCTATCAACATAAACAACTATCTAAAAAATTTTAATCACAATACATATAACATTAAAAAAACCATTTTAATAATTCAATATACTAGAATATTGAATTATAGAAATTTGCCACTTAATTTATAATCCCAGTAAATCTTTTAATATTCTGTGTTGTGGATATTTATCCAACAGATTTCCATAATCCCGCCTCTTGTTGGAATTAATTTTTGCACAATTCTTTTTATGCTCTTCGATTTTAACTCTAAAAGACTCATCTTCGCCATAAAGCCATTGTGAGACGTTGGCTATCGTGGCCCCTCCCACTTTCAACTCATCTCTTATGTCATCATAGCTTTTATCATCCAGAAGCATCTTGACAATTTGAATCCTTCTCGCAAACATCAATGCTTCACTGGGAGTCGGGAGCCCCATAAAAAAGCCGATAACTTCTTTTTTGGTTTTAAGATTGGTTACAATATCATAAAAATCACCAATTATCTCATAACGCTTATTTTTATCTATATTTTTCGTTTGAACTTTTCCCACAATTTTAAAAATAAAAAAAATTACAAAAAACTCTCTCTGAAAAACAATATCACAAAAAATTCAATAATTCAATATACTAGAATATTGAATTATTAAAAATTAAATCAAATGATTTATGTCAAAAAAACTTTAAAGATTATTTTATCCTTTCAAACAAAATTATTCTTTCTTTGGTCTCGAGGGCTTTTTTAATTTTTTCCGATGTTTCCGGCAAAAACGGACTTAATTTTCCCGCAATTAAATTCAAATCATCATAAAGCTTTTGCATCACCGCTTTAAAATTAGCTTCATTATTTTTGGACAATTCCCAGGGCTTAGTGTCCTCGATATATTTATTATCCTCGGTAACAATTTTCCAGATATTTTCCAAGACTTTATCGATATCGAAACGTTCTACCAATCTTATACTTTCAACATCAAAAATATCTCGATTCTCTTTATGTTTTAAACTTAAATTTTCGGAAAGTTTTATCACTCGACTGGTTAAATTTCCCAATCCGTTCGCCAAATCGGCATTATATCTAGCGGTCATTTTTTCCCAACTAATATCATTATCTTCACCGAATGTTCCCTTGATTAGAAGCAAATACCGAGTCCCGTCCACTCCGAATTTTTCCACCATCTCCTTGGGCGAGATTACATTACCCAAAGATTTACTCATTTTTTGACCGTCCACCCCGATAAACCCGTTGATAAATATTTGCTTACTGGTCGGCAATTCAGCCGCCAAAAGCATCGCCTGCCACATCGCGCTTTGCTGACGGAGATTGTCTTTGCCGGCAATTTGAATCGCATTTGGTCGGTCGATCGTTCCCCAAAATTTTTCAAAATTTTCCGAATTATTCGGCCAGCCCAAAGTGGA
Organism: Candidatus Moraniibacteriota bacterium; assembly: GCA_036584565.1. Classification (GTDB taxonomy): domain Bacteria; phylum Patescibacteriota; class Minisyncoccia; order Moranbacterales; family UBA9337; genus UBA9337. The sequence goes on along the minus strand of JAZHDF010000061.1, from coordinate 14,719 downwards.
GATATAATTAGTCAAAGCGTCAAACCAAACATACATTACCTGATCTTCATCTCCCGGCACCGGCACCCCCCAGGACATCTTGGATTTCAAGCGAGAAATAGAAAAATCCTCCAGCCCTCTCTCGACAAAAGATTTTATTTCATTAAATCTTTTTTGAGGAACTACAAAATCAGGACTTTCCTTGTAAAGTTTCAACAATTTTTCCTGAAAGGCGCTAAATTTGAAAAAATAATTTTCCTCTTCTATAATCTCCAATTCCTTGCCCGGATGAAACGGACAATACCCATCCGCCAATTCACTGTCGGTTTTTTCCATTTCACAACCTACGCAATATTTAATTTTATATTTTTTCTTATAAATATAACCGTTGGCATCCACCCTACGCCAAATTTCCCGAGCCGCTTCTTCGTGACCCTTGTCGGTGGTGCGAATAAAATTGGTATAACTCAAATTCAGCATCTCTCTCAAATCATCAAACTTGGCCGCATATTCATCCACATATTTTTGAGTATCGACTCCTAATTCTCGAGCTTTTTGCCAAATCTTCAGCCCGTGCTCATCTGTTCCGGTGTTAAAAATGACTTCTTTGCCGAGAAGCTTTTCAAAACGCGCCCGACTATCGGCCAAAATAATTTCACTGGCAAAACCGATATGCGGTTCGGCATTTACGTAGGGTAGAGTAGTGGTGATATAAAATTCTTTTTTCATTTTTTTCATATAAATTTTTTAAAATTGATTCAGTTTAAGCTTAAACAATTTTACTTCCCACGACAAGGCTTAATTTCTGAGCGGTGTTTTCTCCCTGGGTGACAATTTCCAGAAACCTTTTCCCGTCTAACCCCGAACTCCCCGCAATCAAAGCCGTCTCCCCGTTGGGTACATCCCGGAGCATTTCATAAAAATTAAATTCTCCGATTTCCAAATTTATTTTTCCTTTCTCAATCTTAACATTTTCCTTTGTCAGAGTAGTTTTGCAGTTTCCGAAATTATCCACCCACCAAACATAACCGCCATCGATTATATCCCCTATGGCCTCCTCTACAAAAGGAATATTTTCTTTTTCCCAAATCCATTTAGCTACCCGAGGTAAAAATTCGAAAGACCGAAATTGAGTATTGATTATTTTATCGCCCAACTCCGGAGTAATTTTTTTGTTTGCCACCTGATAATTGCAAACCTCTTCAATATCAAAAACTCCCACCTTATCCGAAATCCCCAATCTTTTTATTAATGATAAGGTTTCGTTATCAATAGTGGAGCAAATCAAAGTTTTTTGATGATAAAAAAATCCGAACGGAGTCCCGTTTTTCCATTTCTTGGCTTTACCATGTCGAGGCGCCACATTAACCAAAACCACCCCTTCTTCTCCGCCGGTAGTATCCAAAACATCGATTAAGCTACCGGCCGCCGAAAGACCGCTAAAAGATCTCAGTCCGATAAAACTTGGCAACTCTCCAAATAAAACTTTGGCTCGCAACTCCTGTCTTACTTTGGCATTGTCATCGGCACAATCATTTATAATTGATACAAACATTTTTTTATCCCCATAATTTTATACTAAATACAAGATTATGGTTTTTGATTTTAAAAATTAAAAAATCCCGCCTTGACGGGACTCGTATTTTTTAGCAATAACCAAAAAATCATGCCCGCCGATCACGCATTTTCATCATCATTTTTTGATTATTATTGAAATTTTTCATATTATTTTCTTGTTTGCCCGATATATATTTTTCCGAATTTATTTTGCAAAATATAAACAAAAAACATCTCTTTTAATTTATTTCTTGTCGGAGCATTGGGACTCGAACCCAAACTACACGGTCCCAAACCGCGCGTGCTAGCCATTAACACCATGCTCCGATATTCTTTTGAAACTATAAATTATATTATACCCAAGTCTTTATTTAGTCAATGAAGACAGCGCTTACTTACAAAAATATTCACACGGATCAAGCCAATTACTCAACTGATTTTCATCCTGTACGTATCCTAAAAAGTTTATGCCTCCCCCCTTGTGAATTCCCAGATGCAAATGCTTTCTTTCTCCATCAGTTTCAATACTTCTATCTCTTCCCAAATTACCGATATACTCATTGATAATCAAATTATCCCCAACTCCCTTTTTTATACTGGTCAAATTCAAATGACCGTAAAGAACGGTCACTATTTGATCGGCAATCTCGCAACTCTGAATCAATACTCCGCCATAACCGCTTACACTGTCTTTTTTGATAATTTTTCCGTCACAAACCGCTCTCACTGCGACGACCCCTTCCAATTCCTCCGGAAAAATTTCAAAGTCCGCCCCGGTATGATAACCGCTAAATCGCTCCGGTTTTATCGGAGAATTTTGCCGAGTAATATATATTCCGAACGGCTTCTTATTAACCCGCTCCCCGGCTCTATCCATCGGGGAAACAAATAACTCGCTTTGAATTTGAATTTCTTCATTTTTTCGAGAAACATTTTCCGCCGGATATTTTTCCAAATCCTCGCTCACTTCTTCCTCCTTATTATTTATTTCAGTAAATGAATCGCCTGCAAATTTTCTGTCAAAAATAAAAAAACAAAAAATCACCCCAAACCCTCCGATAAAAAACAGACTTCCCCAAATAATTCGCTTTTTCATATTTAAAATTAAAACCAATATTTTTTTAATCCATAGCTTTAATTAATTTGATAATTTCCGGAAAACTTTCCTGATTAAAATGCCCTCTGTCTTCAAAAATATGAAGATTAATTTCCGGTAAATCTTTTTTATATAATTGCGCCTCATTAGCCGGAACAACCGGATCATCCGTGCTTTGAAAAAGATGAATATCCTTGCACTGCGCTGAAATATTACTCAAATCTTCTCCCAATTTAAAACTTCCTATTTCCGGAGTTTCACTATGAGGCGGAGCCACTAAAATAAGTTTTTTGATTTTTTTGGGATAGGTATTTTCAGATAAATATTTCGCCAGAAATATTCCGCCTAGCGAGTGCCCGATCATAATCACCTCATTATTGATAAAAGGGATCATTTTTTCAAACCAAATTTTCCACTCCTCATAGTCGGCATTTTGTTTATTGGGCATATGCGGAGCAAAAATCTGATACTCTCCCGATAATTTTTTATGCAAATTATCAATCCACTTTTTACGATAGGCAAACCAATCAATCGAAGGATTGCTATTTTTTAAATCATTCAAATATTCCTCATAAGATTCAAAAGAATTCCCGCCGTGGATAAATATGATTTGTTTTTGCATAGTTTGTAATTAAATTAATAAATCTAAAATTTCCGGAAACTCCAATACATCATCATCCCCTGTAAAGTGTCCTTTATTTTTTAATATAATAATATTAGCATTTAATTTTTCTTTGAAAATCTCCCCATCGCTCAATGGCACATATAGATCATTATCTGATAGTAAAACATTTATATCATCGCATGAATTTTTTACTTTTCCTAAATCAATCGGAACTTCAATCCATGGTTTAGCTATCTCCTCACTCTCCGCATCTTCTAAGTTATTCAAATTAAACCAAGGCGCTACAAAAATAATTTTACCAAACTTTTGCGGATAAATTTTTTCCAAATAACGCATAATAGCCTGGCAGCCAATTGAATGCCCAATTAAAAAAGTGTTTTCATCCACATTGCCAATAAGTTCGACTAAAAAATTAACCCATTCTTCTATTTTAGGCTCTTCTGTATTTGGCATTTCCGGGACAACAACATCAAAACCTTTTTTCTTAAGTTTATCCTTTACCCAAGGAAGCCAATCTCCCCCTGCCGTTCCGCCCCAACCATGAATCATAATTATTCTTTTTCTCATATTTTTAAAAAGTACGTACTCGAGTACGTACTTCAATATTTTATTGTTTTTTATCTTCTTCCTTTTCCGTCTCGGTCGGAGCTTTTTCTTTTTTCTTGGCCAAACCGACAATCTCGTCAAATTCTTCTTTTTCAATTGTTTCTTTTTCAAGCAAAACATCCACCAATTTTTCCAATTTTTCTTTTTTATTATCAATAATTTCTTCCGCCCTTTCTCTGGCTTCCTCAATCAAATTATGCACCTCCAAATCGATATCTTCGGCGGTTTTTTCGGAATAATTTTTTTCCTCGCTAACTTCTTTACCGAGAAAGATCAATTCTTCCTTTTTGCCAAATGTTCGGGGACCCAACTTGCTCATTCCGTAACGAGTTACCATACTTCTGGCCATACCGGTAGCTCGCTCCAAATCATTGGAAGCCCCGGTGGTCACATCTCCGAAAATCTTGCCTTCTGTCACATATCCGCTCAACAGCACGGCAATCTCATCCATAAAATAGCCGCGCGAACGCAACATCCTATCTTCAGTCGGAACCGCCATAGTATAACCGCCGGCACTGCCCCGAGAAATGATGGAAATTTTTTGCACCGGATCGGCGTTTTTTGAAAAAGCCGCCACCAAGGCATGTCCCGCTTCATGATAAGCCACGATCTTTTTCTCCCTTTCATTAACCACGCGGCTTCTTCTCTCCGGACCCATAATAACTTTTTCAATCGACTCTCGCAATTCGTCCATCCCGATTTTATGCTTACTTCTCCTGGCTGACAAAATAGCCGCTTCATTGACCAAGTTGGCCAAATCGGCCCCGGAAAAACCGGGGGTGCGTTGAGCGATATTATCAATCTTTACATCCGCTTCCAATTTTTTATTTTTACAATGAATCTCCAAAATCGCTTTACGCTCGTTGATATCCGGCAGATCAAGAGTCACCCGCCTATCAAATCTTCCCGGGCGAAGAAGCGCCGGATCCAAAACATCCGGGCGGTTGGTGGCCGCCAAAACGATAATATTGGCATCCGTTTCAAAACCGTCCATTTCTACCAAAATTTGGTTTAAGGTTTGTTCTCTTTCATCATGACCACCCCCCAAACCGGCTCCGCGATGTCTTCCTACCGCATCGATTTCATCGATAAAAACAATAGCCGGAGCTTTTTTCTTAGCCTGCTTAAATAAATCCCGCACTCTCGAAGCGCCGACACCCACAAACATTTCTACAAATTCCGAACCGCTAATATTGAAAAAGGGCACTCCCGCTTCACCGGCCACCGCTTTGGCCACCAAAGTTTTTCCGGTTCCCGGAGGACCCAAAAGCAAAACTCCCTTGGGAATTTTAGCCCCCATATCGATAAACTTTTTAGGGTGCTTCAGAAACTCCACCACCTCCATCAATTCTTCCTTGGCTTCCTTAGCTCCGGCTACATCCTTAAACATCACTCTCTTTTTTTTATCTTTGGGATCCAAAACTCTGGCCTTGCTCATCCCAAAAGACATCGCTTGAGAATTACCTCGTTGCGCCTGACGCATCATAAACCAAAGAAACCCGATGATAATAATAATCGGCAAGAGAAAAGGCAAAATAACCCCCGCCCAAAAGGAGGCTCCGGACTGGCCTTTTACTTCAATGTTAACTTTTTGCAACTCCTCCTTACTGACTCCGTAATTAGCCAAAGTCTCCACCAAAGAACTTTCCATTTCCTTGGTGGCTTTTTCCTTATTACCATCATTTAGTTCTATCTTCAAATCACTGCCCGAAACTTCTATTTGTTTCACTTCTCCGGCGTTAATCCGATTTACCAACCTGGAAAGAGAAATATCCTCCACCTTGGTAGCCGGAGATTTATAAATAATCATCAATCCGGAAACTAGCAAAAAAACCAAAATAGTCGGCGCGATAACATTTTTAAATAATTTATCCATTTTGTTTTGAGTTTAAAATTTAATTCACTTTTTTATACTAATGTAAATAATATCACCTTTTCTCTCAATTTTCAACCCTCCGAAAAAAAGCTTTTGTGATTTATTTTTAGCACTTTTTATTATTTTTAAAATTTCTTCCGTATTTCCCCTTTCGATATTTAGCAAATTTCCCCTAAGTTTTAGAATAATCATCCTTAAGACCTGTCGCTGCATAGCCGGATGAATTTTTTCAAAAAAATTTACCCCGAAATAATAACTTCCGGAAGAATCGGAAAATTTTATTTTTCGAAAAACTTTTTCCGCGCTTTGAAGCAAAAAATCATATTCTTCTCCCAATACCTCGGCTCTTTCGGCCAAATTTCTTCTCAAAACCGGATTGTACTCCTTCTCCAAAAGAGGAATTAGTTTGTTTCTGATTCTATTTCTCAAAAAAATATTTTCTCGATTGGTTTTATCTATTCTGTACCTCAATTTTTTCTCCTTTAAATAAGCCGAAATTTCCTCCCGACTCAAAGCCAAGAGTGGGCGCACCAGCTTATCATTTAGAGGTCTGATTCCGGATAGTCCGCCTGATCCGCTGCCTCGAAACATCCGCATTAAGACTGTTTCGGCTTGATCATCTTGATTATGAGCCACTGCAATCAAATCGAAATTATTTTTCTTTCTGACTTTTTCAAAAAAAGCGTACCGGATTTCCCTAAGTTTTTTTTCATTGACTTTGTTTTTGGTTTTTTCCTTAGCGTCCATAACTTCGCAACGCAAACCGTATTTCTCCGCCAGATTTCTGACAAATTTTTCATCTCCATCGCTGTCTTTTCCTCTCAGGCCGTAATTAACATGAGCCACCAATAGTTTAAATTTTTTCTTTTTTGCCAGCAAGACCAAAATATCCAGAAGGCAAGCGCTATCCGGTCCGCCGGAGATACCCGCCACAATTCTATCTCCTTCTTGCCATAGATTGTAACGATGAGAGAAATTATTTATTTTTTTAATCAGTTTTTTCATCCAAAATCCTCTTTATTATATTAGCCACCGCCAAAATTGACTCTTTCAATTTTCCCTCCTCATTAACAACTTTATAGTCATAGATATGCTCAAACTTCATCCATTCTTTGGTGTATTCCATTCTCTCGTTGACATATTCCTCACTCACGCCCCCTCGTCGCATTATTCTTTCCTTTAATATTTCCAAAGACGGCGGAGCGATATAGATTGATTTTATTTCCGGAAATTTATCTTTGGCGGTCATTACTCCCTTATATTCTATTTTCCAAAGTCCGATTTTTCCACAATTATTTACCCTTTCCAACTCCTTTTTGGTAACCCCGTAAAAATTATCATTGTATTCCTGAGCATATTCAGCCATTTCATCCGCCGCAATCTTTCTCTGAAACTCTTCTTGAGAAATAAAATAATAAGGATTTCCCTCCGATTCTCCCGGTCGCATTTGCCTAGTAGTGGTGGTGATAATTCTCTCAATATTAAAATGCTTTTTTAACCCCTCGATTATAGAATCCTCTCCCGCTCCGGAAGGACCGGAAATAATAAAAATATTGGATTTAGACATATTTTTTAAAAATATATTCAATTAAAAAATTAATTTAAAAAAACAAAAACCGCAAGCGCCTTAAATCTTGCGGTTTTTTTATCCGGAAGCAAAATTTAAGTTCTATTTCTTAGAAACTTTCTTTTCTTTTTTGACTTCTTCTTCCTTAGATTTTTTTTCTTTTTTCGCCTTGAGCTCTTTGGCCGGTTTCTTATCTTCTTTTTTATCAACCGTCACAGCTTCATCCACCAAGACCAAGCCCATTCGATGATCCTTGGGTTCAATTGATAAAACTCGCCAATCATATTCTTCTCCCACTTTAATCATCTCATCCATTTTTTTACCGGGATACATTTCACTGAACTCGCTAATATGCGCCAAGCCGTGAATGTTTTCATCCAAGTAAACAAAAGAGCCGAAGTGACTGATTTTATCCACCTTTCCTCTATAAACTTTTCCGGTGGAATATTTCTTCTCTGCACCCTTCCACGGATCTTCAGCTAAAGCCCTGATTGAAAGAGAAATTCTTGATTCATCAATTCCGATTATTTTAGCCTCTATCTTGTCACCCACTTTGATAATCTCTCTCGGGTTATCGATCAATTGCCAAGCCAACTCAGAAATATGAACCAAACCTTCCAATTTATCGCTCTCGGCGGTTTCATCGGAAACCTTCGCTCCCTTGGGTAAAAATTTAACAAAAGCTCCAAAATCCACCACTCCGCTTACTTCCCCTTCAATAACATCGCCCTCTTTCAACTTGGATATCATAGCCTGTTCTTTTTCACTCATGGCCGCTTTTTCACTAACAATCAATTTTTCCTCATCGCGATAAGTATCGATAATTTTAACCAGCAGTGTTTGTCCCACTAATTTCTTTAATTTTTCTAAAATCTTGTTTTTGTTACCATCCTCCACTCGGGGATAATGCTCGCTAGCTAATTGAGAAACCGGCAAAAATCCGCCAATTCCGTTTATCTCAATCATCAAACCTCCCTTATTAGCATCTAAAACTCTGGTTTGAACCGCCTCTTCGTTATCTTTCTTAATTTCCAAATCTTCCCAAGCTTTTTCATAAGACGCCTCTCGAATAGAGAGTTCGATATAACCATCCTCATTTTCCAAAGTTAACAAAGTGGCGTGCACTTCGTCACCCAATTTTAATTTCGTATTTCCTCGCAAGCCGTCGCGAGTATCTTTTCCATAAACAATACCTGTTCCAAAAATACCTAAATCCAACAAAACGGAATGCGGACCAATATCAATCACCACCCCCTCCAAGACTTCTCCCGGCTCCGGAAAATCAATATTGGCGCTTTGCAAAAGCTTGCCCATCACGGAATCATTTTCTTCTTTTTCGTTTTTTTCCACGACAACTTTTTTGTCCTCTTTTTTCGCTTCACTCACCAAACTATCCAAAATATTTCCTTTATTACTCATTTTATTATAAACTTTTGAGTTACGCCTTCTCAATTTAATTATTAAACGACGCTATTTTTTAAAAACAAAAATTTCCTATATCTATAGGAAATTATCAAGAAAACTGATAGAATTAAAGCATTCTATAAATATTGAATTTTCTTAATAATTATCTTGCTTTGCAGTATATACTAAAAAATTATTTTTGGCAAGAGCGGCTCTCTACAAATTACCTACCTGCCGTCAGGCAGGACGGATTATATAAAATTACAAATAAACTGCCTAAAAATATATCCGCCCGAAAAATAACTATATTTGATATTTAACAGAAAATGGTTTACAACTAATAAACACCCGATAATTTCAATTACAGACAATAGCTATGGATTTAATAATAGACCAACAACACGCTGACAAAAGACTGGATAAGTTCTTGGCGGATTTTAGCTTATCGGAAAAAGATTTATCCGGATTCTCTCGGGGAGATTTTATCCGAGCCGTCAAAGAGGGTCAAGTTTTGGTAAATAAACAAATATCCAAACCAAGCTACAGAATTAAAATCGGAGACAAAATAAATATCCTAATTCAAAAAAAAGAAGAACAACTTATCCCTAATCCAAGCATAAAATTAGCGATTATTTTTGAAAACGATAATTTTTTGGTTATAAATAAACCGGCTGGAATCCAAGTCCACCCCGACTTTAACGAAAAAGAAAATACCCTAGTCAACGGATTAATAGCTCATTATCCAAAAATCTCCAGGTTGGAAGATGACCCTACTTATTCTTATCGGATGCGACCGGGAATTGTTCACCGACTGGACAAAAATACTTCCGGAATTTTAATCATCGCCAAAAACAAAAAATCTTTTCTGGAATTCAAAAAAATGTTTCAAGAAAAAACCATTCAAAAAAAATATCTGGCTATCGTGTATGGGATACCGGAAACCAAAGAAGGAGAAATAAACAAACCGCTGGCCCGTACCACCAACTACCGCAAACAAACTATCGCCGGCAAAAAAACCAAAACCAAAATTAGAGAAGCGCTGACAAAGTATAGGGTAATTAAAGAATTTAAAGATAATTTTTCTCTGCTTGAGGTCTCACCTCGAACCGGTCGCACCCACCAAATCCGAGTACATCTTGCATCTATCGACCATCCGATTGTCGGAGACAATCTCTATCAAAAGAAGAAATATTCCAAGTTTGAAAGCGCAAAAAGACAAATGCTCCATGCTGGGGAAATAAAATTTAAGTTATGGGGAGAAGAATTTTTTTTTACCGCTCCCGCGCCCGAAGATTTCCAAAAAATCATAAAAAATCTCAAATCATAAAAATCCTACTCCGGAGCAAATCGGTTTTTCAAACATTCGGAAGTAAGTACTTGAGTAAGTACTTTTCGGAGCCTCTTTTGAAAAAATACAACCGATGTTAAAATAAATATGTATTTAAAAATTAATCAAACAAAAAAATGAAAAGAATATTAATCACTTCAACGGTTTTAATTCTGTTGCCTTTTATCTCCGGCTGTCAGAAAAAAGAATCCGAAGTTAAAACCATTAATCCCTTTAGTATCGACAGCATGAACGATACTTATCAGGATTCCAAAGGAAAGATTGACGACACCGTCAAAAAGGAAAATGAAAAAATAAATCAAGCCTTGGAAGATAGCGGACTGGCAGAATAAAAAAATAAAGCGGATAGATTCAAGGCTATCCGCTTTTTAAATGCAAAGACCTGGCAAAGGCTACTGTTTACCCACCAAAAAAGCAATGTAAAAAATATACAAAGAAGTCATAATAAATCCTTCTTGTTTGGTGATAGTATGTCTTTTTCCGACAAACATAATTAGAAACAGAATCAAGCTGGCCACCGTGCAAATTACAATATCGAAATCAAAAACGGAGTTAAACGGCAAGGGCTTAATGCTGGCGCTGATTCCCAAGACAAAAAAAATGTTAAAAATATTCGATCCAACCACATTGCCCACAGCAATGTCGGCATGCCTCTTATAAGCCGCCACAATTGAGGTTGCCAACTCGGGTAAAGAAGTGCCGATCGCTACAATTGTTAAACCGATTAAGGCTTGACTGACCTGAAAATATTCCGCTATTTTTACCGCTCCTTCCACAATCCATTTGCCCCCCAAAACCAAACCGATTATACCCGAAAAAATAAACACCGAGGATTTGAGATAACTCATATTTACTATCTCCACTTCGTCATCCATCTTTTCCCTGATCTTGGCGATACCGAAAGTGTAGTAAATAAAAATAATAAAAAATGCCAGCAAAACCAATCCGTCTACCTTGCTTAATTCGGAAAAATCATACCCGTCAATCAAGCGATCATTTACCAAAATTCCCAAAATAACTATCGCCAACAGACTGAACGGGATCTCCTTCCAGACCGTGTTTTTTTTGGTTTTCAAAGGATAAAACATGGCCGAAACTCCCAAAATTAAAAAAATATTGGCAATATTGCTTCCTAAGACATTACCGATCGCAATTTCGGAGGTACCCTTTAGGGAAGACAATATATTCACCACTAATTCCGGAGCCGATGTGCCGAAAGACACAATCGTCAGGCCGATAACGATACTGGAAATTTTCATCTTTTGCGCAATTGCAACCGCTCCGTCCACCAGCAAATCGGCGCCTTTGATCAGAATGTAAAAACCGAGAATAAAAAGGATATAAGTTATCATATTTTTAAAAATTAAAAAAGAGTTTTTTACTCCCTTCAAATAATAGCAAAAAGAAAAAATTTTGCAAAATCAATTTTTTCTAAAAAACTTTTAGCTATAAAAAAAGAACCTGAAAAGAATTTTCAGGTTCTTTAAGAAAAACTAAGCCCGATTATCTCAAGTGGGCTTAACCGATGAATGATGATGAGCAATCAGCCAATTTTTCTCTTCATCCATTTCCCAGAGAAAAGTAAATCTGGCCTCCACAATCTGACGCTTATCGTCCGGTCCGAGCTCGAAATCATAAAGTCCCGAATGCAAATAAGCTTTTTCCGAAATTTTTTGAACTCTTTCTTTGACTACTTTCCCTTTCGGATTTTTTTCCAAGAAATGTTTAAAATATCCTTCGGCCTCAATTTTTCCGGTTTTAAACTCGGGAGAAACCGTTGGTAAAAAAGAGTTTTCATCAGCGTAGAGAGCGACCACATTTTCGGCTTTTCCGGTCAAAAGAGCCTCGCTCCACTTTTTAAAATTTTCTTCGGCGATTTTTTGCATTTCATTCATCTTCCAATCTCTCCTTTTTAAAAGATAATAAAAAAAGAACCTGAAACATTTTCCAGGCTCCATAATAACACAAAAAATAAATTTGTGAAGTTTATCGAGGCTTAACCGATGAATGATGATGAGCAATCAGCCAATTTTTCTCTTCATCCATTTCCCAGAGAAAAGTAAATCTGGCCTCCACAATCTGACGCTTATCGTCCGGTCCGAGCTCGAAATCATAAAGTCCCGAATGCAAATAAGCTTTTTCCGAAATTTTTTGAACTCTTTCTTTGACTACTTTCCCTTTCGGATTTTTTTCCAAGAAATGTTTAAAATATCCTTCGGCCTCAATTTTTCCGGTTTTAAACTCGGGAGAAACCGTTGGTAAAAAAGAGTTTTCATCAGCGTAGAGAGCGACCACATTTTCGGCTTTTCCGGTCAAAAGAGCCTCGCTCCACTTTTTAAAATTTTCTTCGGCGATTTTTTGCATTTCCATTTTTATTTAACTTAAATTATTACCAGACTATTATATACCGATTTCGTTTAAAAATTCAAGCTTTATAATTTGATCTTAGAATCAAAAAGACTCCCGACGAAAACATAATCAAAGACAAAATTTGTCCCATTGTCAAGAAGCCCCAGATAAAACCCAAATGCTCGTCCGGCTCTCGCCAAAACTCCAAGGTAAATCTCGCCATCCCGTAACCCGAAACGTAAATACCGGAAATCAAGCCCGCTTTTTTATTAAATTTATTCCGCCCCGACCACAAGATTAAAAATAAAACTACACCTTCAAAAAATGCCTCATAAAGTTGCGAGGGATGGCGCAACACGCCGTCACCGAAATCCATTCCCCATTTTTGAGAGGTGATTCTCCCGTAAAGCTCTCCGTTAAAGAAATTTCCCACTCGACCGAAAAAATATCCGGCCGGTACCGCCGGTAAAACAAACTCCGTGATTTTCCAAAAATTTATTTTTCTTTTTTTGCAAAAAAAATAAGCCGTCAAAACAAAACCCAAAACTCCTCCGTGAAAACTCATCCCGTAAATTCCGATAAAATCCCCCTCGCCGGAAAAAGGCCAAAAAATATCCAAAAGATTATTCCGAAAATAATCAAAATTATAAAAAACAACATAGCCGATCCGACCCCCGATAATTCCGCCCCAAAAACCGTAAAAAATAAAATCAAAAATTTCCCACCAATCATAAAAAGCTTCTTTTTTAGAGAAACGATAATATACCAAAAAAACAACTATCGAAAAGGCGACTAAATACATCACCGAATACCAATAAACGGAAAAAGATCCTATTTGCAAAAAAACAGGATCTATTTTTTGAGGCAATTTTTGATAAAATTCAAGCATTAAATTTGTTTAGTTGACTGTTAAACTCTTTGCCGTAAATATCCCATAACGCCAAAAACAAAGCCATTAAAACCGGCCCGATAATAAATCCGATAAAACCGAAATAAGCTATACCGCCCAAGGTTGCAAAAAATACCAAGAGTGGATGAATTTCCGTATCTTTACCGACCAGTTTCGGTCGTAAAAAATTATCGATTAAAGAGATAATTAAACCTCCAAACAATAAAATAAAAATTCCTTGCCAGATATGGCCGGTCAATAACATTGCCACCCCCACCGGCGCCCAAACTAAACCGGCTCCGAAGGCCGGGATAACGGAAAGAATCACCATCACAATTCCCCAAATCACGGCCGAGGGCACTCCGGCAATGGCAAACATAATTCCCCCCAAACTTCCCTGCACAAGGCCGACAATCACAGTCCCCTTAAGCGTCGCCCGAACCATCGAAGAAAATTTCCTGGCTAAAATCTGTTCGTACTCGTCCCTTATCGGACTGAGGTACATAATTTTTTTCAAGATAGCTTTACTTTCGACAAAAAAGTAATACAAAGTAAAAAACATCACAAAAACCCAAATAGTGGAAGCGATTACATTTTGGTATATTTTTTGAATTATCCCGAAAACCCCGTTGCTTATTTTTTGAACCGCATCGGCGATTTGATTTTGGTCGAAAAATTTATCCAAATTCATCGTCTGAGCAAACATAGAATTTTTAAAAGTTTCAATCGTCAACCCGATTCTGTTTTGATAAAAACCGTTCCCATCCACCATTTTGTGATAAACACCGTTTATTTCATTGGCCACCAAGCCGATTATGGTAATCGAAGGTAAAATTATAACAAACAGTACCAAGACGCAGGTTAAAATCGAGCTTAAATGCTTTCGACCGGTTTTTTTTGTCAAATAATCATAGGAACTGTGAAAAGTGGTCGCTAAAATCGCCGCCGTCATAATCGCCGACAAAAAGGGCTTAAAGAGAAAAAAAGTCAACACGCTTATTCCCAATAAAATAACAAAGAAAAAATAAATATTAAGATTCTTAATTTTCATATATTTTATAAGCTTTTGACTTTTGGCAAAAACTTTTTATTACTTATATATACTTAAATATATAATAGCATATTTTCAGGCATAAACAATGAAAATCAACCCGCTCCCGATTTGCCTCCCAGACATAAATTTCGAGAAAATAAAAAACCCGAGAAAATCCATTTGCAGAAAATATCATCCTTCCAAATATATGGAAGTAAATATTTTTACTTAATTGCGGGAATTAAGGAGGATACCCGTTTTCAAAACTGCAAATGGAATTACTCAGGTCTTTTTCTTTAGTACTTCAAGGTAGCAAATTGACGGATTTTGTCAAGGATTGTAACATTGCAGCGTCAAGTTTACACTCGCCAATTCATTTAATCTCTCTAT
>JAZHDF010000060.1:0-17969 GCA_036584565.1 Candidatus Moraniibacteriota bacterium | reverse complement strand
GCTCAAAAAAGGTCTCCAATATAAAATTAAATCCGGCATAAATTTTTATTTATTATGTTCAGTTTCTCCTGTATTCCTTTAAAGCTTCGGCGACAAAGATCTTTATTCTCTCCTTAAAAACAGCCTTGTCAAATTTCAACGCTTTCCCCCTGATATATCGACCGTCAAATTTTTTATCCTCGAACTCACCAATAACTCTCACCACCTCCGAAACCGTTTGACTCTCCATAAATAAACCGGTCCTCCCCTCCTCCAAATGCTCGACAATATCTCCGCCCCGATAAGCCAGCAATGGCCGGCCGGCCGCCATCGCCTCAATAGCCACAATACCGAAATCTTCCTCTTGAGGAAAAATAAACGCTCGACAATTGGCATAATACTTCGGCAAATCGGCATCTTCTACTCTTCCTAAAAATTCGATATTTTCTTTGGCCATTTTTCTCAACTTTTTCATTTCCGGACCACGCCCGATAATTTTTAGCGGTAATCCCAACTTATTGAAAGCCTTGATAGCTATATCATGTCGTTTATAAGTAATTAATCTCCCCACCATCAAAAAATAATCCCCTCTTTTGTTAGCGTCTTCTTCGACATAAAAATTTTCTATATTCACCGGCGGATTTATCACCACCGCTTTTTTGTTATAATATTTTCTGATTCGCTTAGCGACAAAATCGGAATTGGCGATAAATTTATCCACCCGATGGGCGCTGGCCCAATCCCAAAGTCGGATATAACTCATAAAAAACGGGACCAGTTTTTTTATAAACGAAGGCAGGCCGAAATCATCAGTGTATTTTTGACAGTCATCCCAAGCATATCGCATCGGGGTATGCATATAGCAAATATGCAAAGTATCCGGAGAAGTGATAATTCCCTTGGCATAGCTGGAGGAATCGGAAAGCACTACCTCGTATTTGGAAAAATCGAATTGCTCGATAGCGCTCGGCATCAACAAAGGAAAAATTCGATGTTTTTTGCGCGCCAGGGGAAAGTTTTGCAAAAAAGAAGTGTGAATTTTTCTATCATCAAAAACACCATGCATCAACTTTTTATCGTGCATAATCGTATAAATATGAGCTTCGGGATAAATTTCGGTAAAACACTCCAAAACCCTCTCCGCTCCGCCGTATTGAACCAAGTAGTCGTGAACTAAAGCTATTTTCATATCCTCAATAATAGCCTATTTTCCGACATTTCGCAAAGCGTTGATTTTTGGTGCGTTTTCCGATAAGCTAATAGTTGCAGTAAAAAAAACAGCAAGATTGCATCAAATGGAGGCTCAGCCTCCATTGTGGAGGTCTAGCCTCCATTTTAAACCTTCAATCAATCATAATCAAAATATGCCCAAATATTTTATCAAAACTTTCGGCTGTCAGATGAATTTCTCCGATTCGGAAAGATTGGCTTCCTTTTTGAAAAAAAACAAGTTTAAAACAGCTTCTCAAATAAATGAGGCTGATTTGGTAATTTTTAACAGTTGCGGAGTGCGCAAAATGGCCGAAGACAGAGCCTTGGGTCAAATTCACAATCTCCGAAAAAATAATCCCTTGATAAAAATCGCTCTCACCGGCTGCATTTCTCACCGAAAAGATATTCAAAAAATCCTCAAGACTAAGGTGGATTTATTTTTTCCCATCAACGATTTCGGCTTACTCAAAAATTTCATCCTCAAGAATTTTCAAAATTCAAAATTTAAAATTCAAAATTCGCCATCCAATCAAGAAAAGATAGCTTATTTATCAATAAACCCAAGATACACAAATAAATTCCAGGCCTGTGTACCGATTATGACCGGCTGTAATAATTTTTGTTCTTACTGTGTGGTGCCCTACGCCCGAGGCAGAGAAACTTCTCGCCCGGCGGAAGAAATCATAAATGAAATAAAAAAATTAATCCGAAAAGGCTATAGGGAAATAACATTACTGGGGCAAAATGTTAATAGCTACAAAGGAATTTTTAATAAAAAAGAAATTAATTTTTCACAACTGTTAAAGATGATAAATAAAATCCCGGGAAAATTTTGGATCAGATTTATGAGTCCGCACCCCAAAGATATAAACGATGCGCTTATCGAAACTATAACCAAATCCCAAAAAGTTTGCGAACTTATCCACCTCCCCCTTCAATCCGGTTCCGATGAAGTTTTAAAAAATATGAACCGCCATTATACTCGAAAACATTATTTGGGTTTAATAAAAAAAATAAAATCCGGTTTCAAAAAAAACAAGCCCGCTAAATTATTCGCTATTTCCTCCGACATAATTGTCGGCTTTCCGGGCGAAAATCAAAAACAATTCCGAGAAACGGCCGATATTATGAAAAAAGCCAAATATGATATGGTTTATTTCGGTCAATTTTCCCGCCGACCGGAAACTGTCGCCTGGAAAATGAAAGACAATGTCAGCAAAAAAGAAAAGGAGAGACGGGAAAAATATCTCAATAAAATCCTTGCCCAAACTGCCCTTGCCAATAATAAAAAGTATTTAAATAAAAATCTGGAAATTTTGGTCGATCACCAAAAAGAAAAAAACTATTTTGGCAAAACCCGCACCCTCAAAAACGTGATGTTCAAATCAAATAAAAAAAACCTGATAGGAAATTTTGTTAAAGTGAAAATTATCAAAGTTACTCCTTGGAATTTAGAAGGAAAAATGAGATAAAAAACACCCAATAAGCGAATTTGCTTATCGGGTAAATACCCATCTTTAAACACACTAGATAAAAAAGCTATTTTTCATCCAAGTACTTAAAAGCTCCTGCGCTTGCACAAATCCAGAATGGCAATCAGAAAAGTTTTCATATCGCATACATGCTCTTCGATAGTTATCTTTTAACTTACTCTTTGTTATTTCTGGAATAAGTGGTATGGTATCCAACCAATCATTGAAGGATTCTGCCTCTCTAATAGCTTGCTCATCTTTTAAGATAAATCTGATTATATCTCCTGTTTTTTTACGAATTTGAACTCTTAGACTACGTAGACTCAAGGGGGGAAGCTCTTCGATAACAAATATTTGCATTAGATTTTTAAAAACATCTGGAGTGGCATCGATAATATCGCTAATCTTACTCTCAGTTTCAGAATTATAAATCTGAAAGAAAAAATCGCCTAAATCATTTATAATGATAGTATCTTTTTTCATTCATTAACCCCCTTTAATTTCATTAATTTTAAATTTCAAATACTCAATAAATAAGCTATGAACTAATAAAAAGCCTAAATCATCTTTGACAATATGTCAATCATTTGTTAACCTTTTTTTATGAAAAAATCAGCCGCTAAAAAACTATCTAAAATTATTGTAATTTCAGGACCTACTGCCAGCGGGAAATCATCCGTCGCCATCAAACTGGCCCAAAAATTTAACGGAGAAATTATTTCCGCCGATTCTCGGCAAATCTACACCGGCTTGGAAATCGGTAGCGGTCGCACCACTGTCGAAGAAGAAAAAATTGTTCCCCATCATCTATTGGGAATAGTAAGTCCCGAGGCTGATTTTAGTGTGGTCAAATTCAAAAAAGCAGCCGAAGAAAAAATCCGAGAAATTTCAAAAAGAAACCGCCTTCCGATTATTTGTGGCGGAACCGGTTTTTGGATAGAAGCCTTGGTAAGTGATGTTGCCTATCCGGAAGTCAAACCCGATTGGGCGCTACGTAACAAGCTACGTAACAAAAGCTTGGAAGAATTATTGACGCGCTTGGAAAAATTAGATCCGGTCCGCGCCAAAACGGTGGACACTAAAAACAAAGTCCGGCTTATTCGCGCCATTGAAATTTGCCAAACCCTCGGCAGAGTTCCCGAAAATAAAATTAAAGAAAATGACAAATATGATTTTTTACAGATCGGAATCGCTCGAAAAAAAGAGGAATTGCACCAAAGAATCAAACTTAATATCCGAAAAAGATTGCAAGCCGGAATGATTGCGGAAGTTAAAAAATTAAAGGAATCCGGCTTGAGTTGGGGAAAAATCGAAAGCTTCGGTTTGAGCTTTAAACTTATTCCTCAATTTTTAAGGGGCGAAATTAAAAATGAAGAAGAGTTAACGGAAAAAATATATCTGGCCGAAAAAAACTACGCCAAGCGTCAAATAACTTGGTTTAAAAGAAACAAGAAAATAAAATGGCTGACTGATTATAAAGAGATAGAACTTAGTATAAAAAACTTTCTCCAGACCAGATAAGATTATTTAATTCCAAAAAATATTTTATCCAAAATAATAATAAAAATATCTCACAATAATACTCCGTCAAAAAATAATCCTGCGTTAATTTTACGGTCGCATAATTAACGCAGGATTAAATTATAATAAAAAACTAAATTCTAAATCTTTTTCTAAGTCTCGATTCTAAACCCCTATCCATATTGACAACCTCGCATTGCATAACATACTTTCTTAACTCAAAAAAATTAATCACCTTATCAATCTCATTTCTACAAAAATACGGATGAATAAAGATAGATTTTTGAATTTCCACCAGTCCCAATTCTTTTATTTTTTTACGCAAAGCATCTCGTGCTACCCTGTTGGACTCCGGGATATCAAAAAAAACCAATCTCCATTTTTTATCCCATTTTTCGGGCTTAATTATCTTAATTTCATCTAACTTTATTTTATCCGCCAATCGCTTACCTTTTAAAGTCAACTCCACATTCCACCACTCACCCTTATTGACATATCTAACCACACCGGATTTTTCTAAATTTCCTATATTTCGATATAACTTATCTCTGTCAATTCTCTTCCAATCTCTGGAAAGTGCTCTAAAAATTCTTCTGGGCGCCCCGGGAGAAGTGCTTAATCCCAAAGCAACTCCGGATAGAAGCAAGAGCAGGATCTTCTTTTTTGTCTCTCTTTTTAATGGCATAATTTTTAAAAATAAATACACCCGCCCTCGTTGCTCCCATCATCCTCATAATCAATAATCATAATACCACAAAATCAATCCTGCGTTAATTTCACGGTCGCATAATTAACGCATAATAGGTTTATTAAAAGATGGGATAAAAAAATAAAGATTTTATATTTAACCTACATTTGAATAAAAAAATTCCCCTGAGGGAATTTTTTTATTTTTGAGTTATTTTTTTCTTGATAATCTCCGTCGCTTTTTGCGGATTGGCTTTTCCTTGAGTCGCTTTCATCGCCTGTCCCATCAAAAATTTCAAAGCGTTTTCTTTTCCATTCAAATAATCGTTTACCGAAGCTTGATTGTCGGATAATACCTTGGTTATAATTTCTTCCAACTTGCCATCATCATTCATTTGGCCCAAATTTTTCTCCTCGATTATTTGAGACGGATCGCAGCCCCGCCGGTACATTTCTTCGAGTACCAACTGAGCGGCGCTGGAGTTTATTTTTCCCTCCGCCACAACCCCGATTAACTCGGCGTAATTTTCGGGAGTAATCTTAATATTGCTTATCTTATCCTGATTTTCAATTAAATGTTTCCGTATTTCGGTATTAAGATAATTTACCGCCAAACGAAAAACTTTATCCTCCGGAGATTTTATTTCGCCCGATTGAATTTTCTCTCTCAGCTCGCTGACGGATTTTTCAAAATAATTGGCCAAATCCTTGTCGGAGGTCAACAACTCTCCGTCTCTCTCGTTTATCCCGTATTCCTCGACAAATCTTTTCAATTTTTGATCGGGTAACTCCGGCAAAATCTTTCTTAACTCGGCCAGATACTCATCGGAAAAAAGCATCGGTGGAATATCCGGTTCGGGAAAATAACGATAATCGGCCGCCGTTTCTTTACTACGCTGAGAAACAGTTGCGTTTCGATTGGCGTCCCAACCGCGGGTTTCTTGGTTTATTTTTTCTCCGCTCTCCAAAGCCTCAATCTGCCTTTCTATTTCAAAATTAATCGCTTTCTCCACAAATTTAAAAGAGTTGATATTTTTAACCTCCACCTTGGTTCCGCTCAAACGATCCTCGCCCTCCTTGTAAACCGAGACATTGGCTTCGCAACGCATATGTCCCTTTTCCATATCCGCCTCCGAAATTCCCAAATAACGACAAATTTGTTGCAGTTTCTGACAAAATAAACTCGCCTCCTTACCGCTGGTAAAATCCGGCTCGGTCACCAATTCCATCAACGGCACTCCGGCTCGATTAAAATCAACCAGGGAATAATCGGTTCCCTTGGGATGATTCAGTTTGCCGGTATCTTCTTCCAGATGTATTCGAGTAATGCCGAATTTCCTATCTCCCAACAAAATCTCCCCTTTTCCGCATAGCGGTTGATCATATTGGGAAATTTGATAACCCTTGGGAATATCGGGATAAAAATAATTTTTTCTGTCAAACTTAGAGTCCTTGGCCAATTCGCAATTGAGAGTCAAGCCGGCCAATTGGACAAATTTTACCGCCTCCTTGTTGGGAACCGGCAAAGTTCCCGGCTGAGCGGTACATACCTCGCAAATATTGGAATTGGGCTCTTTGTCCAATTCCGGATCATTTTTGCAACCGCAAAACATCTTAGAATCAGTCTTTAATTCAACATGAATCTCCATCCCTATAGTGGGTAAATATTTTGACATAGATATAAAAGTTTCGTTAATATTTCATTGTTTATAATAATATAAGGAAGTCAGTAAATCAAGGGTATTCCAGGATAAATAATTTTCAATTTAAAATTTTTAATTTTTTAATCCCCGCCTACCGGCCGGCAGGAATTTTAAATGATTTAATTTTCAACAGTAGCGAATATTTTTAATTCTTTATTGTTAATTCTTAATTTTAAATCATCTGATTCCCGTGCTTCCGAATCCGCCCTCTCCTCGCTCGGTATCATCCAAATCGATCACTTCCTCCAAATCCGGATTTTCCACTTTTTGAATCAAAATTTGTGCCACCTTATCGCCTTTTTTCACCGAATACTCTTTAGCCGACAAGTTGGTCAAAATCACTTTTATTTCTCCTCGATAACCGCTATCGATTACGCCTCCCATCGTTTTTATTCCGCCCTTAAAAGCCACTCCGCTTTTGTCCCAAACCAACCCCGCATAGCCGAAAGGAATCTCCATAGCTATCCCGGTTTTGCAAGTTAGAATTTTTCCCGGCTCTACATTCAAATCCTCAACCGAATACAAATCCATTCCGGCATCGCTCTTATTGGCATAGGTGGGAATTTTGGCTTCTGAATTTATCTTTTTAATTTTAATTTTCATAAATTTCCGCTATTAAATTATAAACATACAAAATACTCAAAATAATAAGGGGTTAATTTTTATTTAATGATTTTTGAAACTTTTTCAAAAACTTCCCGACTGATTTCTTGTATTGTTTTCATTTTTCGACCCTCGACACAATTTACCGTGATCCAATTATTATTATCCTTAATTATTTTAATGGCGCTTTTTCTGGATTTTTCCAAATACTTCAAATCATTTTCCACCAAATCCTTTTTACCTTTTTGATACATCTTCTTTTTTTGAGTTTTTTCTTCGGCCAATAACTTCCGGGTGATTTCAACTGGCACATCCAGATAAATAACCGCATCCGGTTTAGGCAGCTTAAAAACCCTAAACTCCATCTCTTCCAACCAGTCTAAAAATTCTCTTCTTTTTTTATTGTTAATTATTTTTCCTCCTTGATGAATTTGATTGGAACTTGCATACCTGTCGGCAATTACATTAAACCCGACATCCAGCCATTTCTTAATCTGAACCGATGATTCGAATCTGTCCGCCGCATATAAAACCGAAGCGATTTTCGGATTCAATTTTACAAAATCACCGTTCTCCCCGATCAAACATTCTCCGATAAATTTCCCGAAAAAATTATCATAATATCGCGGAAAATCAATGGTTTTTACTTTGATTTTATTCTTTCTTAAATTTTTGACCAACTCTTTCACTTGAGTCGCCTTCCCGCTCCCGTCCGTTCCGTCAATTACGATAAATTTTCCCCGCCTGCCGGCAGACAGGCTTTTTACATATTTCATAAAATTATTTTTATTTTCATTTCTAAAATTCTTTATCCGGACTTTAAAAAACTGACCGAAATCTTGCTTCTCGATTCCGCGCTTAATGCAAAATACCAAATACAAGCTACTTCTTAACAACAATATCTTGCTCCCCGCGACGAATATCGAAACGATTCGGCTCCTCATCTATGTGCAACACCAATCCGCTTCGCCCGAAAAGCTTTTTGAGACTGTCAACGACTTTTAAAATTTGTCTCACCAAAGTCGGATGCACAAACCTAGTTGAACGCAATTCCACCAAATAAACCAAAGCTTTTAAATCGCCGGAAAATCGACAAGGCACATTATAGCCCATAGCCAAATAATATTGCTTTTCTTCATCGGAAATTTTCAAAGATTCGATTTTCTTTTTTTGGCTTTCGATAAATTTCAATGCTTGTTTTTGTCGATTCGGAGGCAAAGATTCGAGATACCAACTGTTAAATCCGTGTTTCATTGTTAGCAAGGGCATACGCTGAATTATAGCCCGATGCCTCTGCAGATCGCGAAAAGATCCGAAATCCAACAAAAATTCATAATGTACCATTCCCAAAGTGGCCATTATCGGCGGAAGTTCGGTTTTCGGCGGTCTGTTTTGCAAAATTTTCTTAAACGGCTCCAAATCCTTGGCTTTGATATCATTTCGGATAAAAACGAAATTCGGAGCTTTATCGTTTTTATAATAATATTCCTTATTCATCCAATTTTGATTGTATTTTTCCGTAGTTTCAAATCGCGCATGACCGAATGAATTTCTGTAAGCTTTTTGCAAAGCTTTTTCCGTTGTCTCGGCGATATCGCGCACCTCGGCCAAAGGATGATGTCTGAGTAACATCAATTCATCGGCAAACTGACGAAAATTCATTCGCCAAGCCACATTGGTTGTTGCGCCTGACGGAAGAAAGGAGCGTGCGATATCAAAAGCTCGAGCAATTATTGCTTTATTATAAATATTTTCATTCTCGCCAGCCTGAATAGGAAATTGCTTCTTTAAGTGCTCTTGAACCGGAATTTGCAAATCCAAATAAAATTTTCGCCAAGCTTCCTGAATTTTCTCCCCTTGCTTAGTACCGATCGGATTAAGAAATTTTTGCTTGGAAAAATCCACATAACGAGTAGAGGCTTCTTGTCCGGAATATAATCGCCAATCTTGAATCGCCTTGGCCGCCAACATCGAAATTCCCTCTACAAAAACAGTGGCGCTTCCGCAATCTCCGATTGATTTATGTCCGTAACCGACATAAAATTTTTCCATAAAGTTTTCCGCCCCCTTTTGCGCCAAAACTTTCAAATGACTTTTTATTCCGCCGGTCGATCGCGAATGTAAAGCTTGCAACATCGCCTCCGCCTGTCCGTCAATCTCGGCTCCGTTGTTTAAAACCAAAACAAACCCTCCTGTTTTCAACTTTTTAACAATATGCGTATTTTTTGTCGCCATTTTTCTATTTGCTTAAAACTTAGGACTTTTATTTTAACATACTTAAAACCAAAGTCCAAAAACCCGAAAAATTCGAATCTGAAAAAAATATTTCAAAAATCAATCTCCGGGCAAATTTCCAACAAAAAAGCCTCTCGCAAAAAAATCGCGAATGGCTTTTTAAAAACCTATACGCCGAATCTTAATTGCCCACTTCAAAATTTTTCATCAATTCATCGATTTGTCGATATAAATCTTCCAAGCTACCGTTATTGTCGATGACAAAATCCGCTTCATCTCTTAAATATTTCACCTGCAACTCCGCCTCCTTCTTATTATCCCGCCTGAAATCATCCAGGGTCTTGCCCTCATCATCCACATTCTCTTTTCTTCCGACTATCCGATCATAACGTTTTTTTAAATCCGTCTCAATATAAATCAGCTTAAACTCGGGAATCTTCTGAAAAAATTCCACATCCGCCATCCGGCGCACTCCGTCAATCACCACTACGGGATTGATATCCTTTTTTACATCTTCAAAAATAACTTTTGACAAAATATTATCATCAAAATTATCTCGCAACAAGGTGGAGATTTTTTGCAGATTCTCGCGACTTTCTTCCAAGTAGACTCGCTTGGCGATATCTCTGAGCGCAACCGAAAAACGGTGCGTTGAAGCGTTGTACTTATTTCCCAAATAACAAGCGGCGGTTCCTTTGCCGGCGGCAATTTCCCCGGCAATACCCAAAATTACTCTTTTTTCCATAATTTATTTTTTAATTATTTTTTCTAAAACTAATTTGTACCTAGGTTGATGCTTCCTCAATTTAATGCCGGCCATCCTGAGCATCTTGCGGGACGCTTTAAAAATATCCAGTTTTGCATATTTATCCGATTCATAAATAACTTCTTTTATACCGCTCTGGATAATCGCCTTGGCGCATTCATTGCAAGGAAATAAATGACAATACATCTTGCAACCTTTAACGCTACCGTCGGCGTTCATAATCGCGTTGGCCTCGGCATGCACCACATAAGCGTACTTGGTACTCAAAGTCTCCCCCTCTCGACTCCAAGGCAATTTATCATCATGGCAACCGCGAGGAAAACCGTTATAACCCATTCCTTTGACGACATTTTCATCATTGACGATACAAGCCCCCGTTTGAGTATTGGGATCTTTGGAGCGCTGAGCGATCAAATCGGACATCAGGATAAAGGTATCGTCCCAATTCAAATAATCTTTTTTCTTATCGTTTTTCATAAATCAATTTGTAGCGATTTGTTATTTTTTATAAAAAAATTTATTCCTCCCGACTCAAAAAATACAACTCGATCAAAAAAAATCCGGCTGTCACCAGCAGACCCACCCACCAGATCAGATATTCATTGGCCCTCAAGATCAAAAGTGTTAAAAGGAGAGAGGCGGTCAAAAAACCCTGTCGGAAACTCAATCCTATCGTCCGAATCGCGCCCTCCGCGCCCAAAAATTTGGCTCTCAGCCAGACAAAAATATTGACCAACACACCGAAAATAAACAACCAGAAGCTCAGGTAAAAAAGCCCTTGTCCGACTATGCCGGACTCGTAAGGATCAATATATAAAAGCACAAAAACCCACGCGCCCGAGGCTAAAAGAGTACTCGATATTAAACTCCAAAAATAGGTTCTTAAGGACATAATACAATAAATGCCAAATATCCAATTAAAAATTTTAAATGAATTTCAAATGACTCAATTTATAAAATACAATAATCGAAAATATAAAAATAATTTCAAACTTTAAAAATTTGGCATCTGCCTGCCTGCCGGTATGCAAGGTTTGAAATTTTTAATTGGAACTTTAAAATTTTATAAAATGATTCTTCTCTCAATAAAATTCTACCCTATTTTACAAATCCGGACAACCTTGCCAAGAGAATGATTTGGCTTTATAGTTTAATTATGAGAGAAACAAGAGATAATAACCGTTATAAATTTTTCATATACTTATCGCTTTTTTGGATAATCATCGCTTGGGGAGCCTATTTATTGTCCTTGGCGGGTATTTTTTATTGGTGGTCGGTCTCCCTCTTAATCGCCCTGGTAGCCGCCGGCAGTATTCGCTTTGTCTTTTCCGCCTTGATCAAGACATCTCCCGGCTTTATCCTTTTCAATCTTTTATTTATTGCTTGCTCCGTAACCTTCGTCTATTTTTCCGCTCCGACTATTTTTTCGGGTCGAGACCAAGCTTCCATCAGCCAGGCCGCCATTCGCTTGGCGCAAAACGGGCAATTGGCCTTTTCCACCCCGGTTAGCAATGATTTTTTTGCAATTAATAACATCCAAAAAGAAAAAATCAAAAACTGCCTAATCGACAAGCTGAACGATTTTCAAGAGGAAAATTTTTTGAAAAAAAATTTCTATCAAGCCTACTGTCAGGCCTTAACCTCCACCAAAGCTTTTAATTTTCCCGGTTTTTATTACACCGATGAAGGCCGTCTGGTTACTCAATTTCCGCTTGCTTATATCGCTTGGTTGGCAATCTTCTACTCCTTTCTCGGCCTCCCCGGATTTGCCGTAGCCAACGGAATATTGCTCTATGTTTTTTTCCTGGCTTTCTTCCTTTTGATTGAAAAATTGACCGCCAAGAAAGAACGGAATATAAAAGAAAGAATAAGTCTGCAAATTTTCAGCTTCATCATTCCGGCTTCTTCTTTTTGTTTTATGTGGTTTAGTAAATTTACCTTGACCGAAAATATGGCTGTGTCGCTTTTATGGACCGGGCTTTTGGCGACTATTCTATTTTTTGAATCGACGCAGTCCGAAAAAATAAAAAAACCTGAATTTATCTTATTTTTCTTGAGTTTGGGACTTTTGATTTTCACCCGGATCGAGGGCCTCGCCTTCTTTATTATGGGAGTTGCCCTGCTATTTATAAACAAAAAATCCCGCAGAATTATCAAAAAACACTTCCTGCCCCTAACCGTTCTTTTTTTGGCCGTAATTTTTGTTATTTTTCTCTGGAATCTGGTGGTTGATATCTATCTTTACAAATCCATCCTCAAAGCTTCGCTGGAAAATATCCAAGAAAACGCCAAGGACCTCAACAAAAGCAACTCCCTCCTTTCAATCTTCGATTTGTTCAAGGTTTTGGGCCTTTACGGAATCTTGACCCCGATATTTTTCGGTCTGGGCGGAATTTTTTATTTCCTTAAACAAAAAAAATATCTCCAACTCATTCCCTTATTTATCGTTCTGCCGGCTTTGATCTATCTCATCAGTCCCCAAATAACCCCAGAGCATCCCTGGATGCTTAGACGCTTTTCCTTTGCCATCCTGCCTCTTTTTCTCTTTTATTCCCTCCTCCCGCTGGGACATCTTTCCGGCAAGAAAAAGCTCGTCTGGGGGCTGGTTGTTTTTCCGGTCATTCTCTTTTTCAACTTTAAGCCTTTTGTGAATTATTTGACTTTTATTCCGACCAAAAACCTCCTCGCTGACACCCAAGCGCTCAGTCAGAAATTTTCACCGACCGACTTGATCCTGGTTGACCAATTGGCTACGGGTGACAAATATGAAATGATGGCCGATCCGCTCAATTCCGTTTTCGGCAAAAGCGCCGTTTACTTTTTTAATTATCAAGATTTGGAAAAGATAGACACTACTCAATATTCTCGCATTTATCTGTTGGCGCCAACAGACAAAAAAGATTATTATCAAAAAATTTTTTCCAAAGAAAGTTTGGTTCTAATCGATAAATACGAAATAAAATCCGACCGATTAATTTCAGAAAAATCCCTCTCCACTCTTCCGCGCCGAGAAACCCAAACAGTCCAAGGCTTAATTTTTCAAATATTACCCTAAAACAACTATGTCGCCTACCATAAATTCCCTCCAATTAAATAAAAAACATCAACAGTCTTATCGTCGTTTAAACGGCTTGATATTTTTCGGATTTTTCCTATTCTTCGCTTTTCTGGCTTATAAGATAATTTTTCCCTCCCAATATTTCACCTACTCCTTCAAAAATGTCAACAGTCTCAAAAACACCATCACCGACCTCTTTCAAGAAGAAAAAGTTTTATCTTTTTTCGCCTCCACCCCCGCAAACTTTTCTCATGTTCAGATCACTCTCCGCTTGGAAAAAGGACCGCTTAATGATTTAAATCAAGAAGTCATAGCCCAAAAATCTTTCAAGGCCTTCTTTTATCCTTCGGGAGAAAATTTGTCCAACCTGGAAGGAAAAGAAGAAAACCGACTGTCCTCCATCGAAGATTCGGTCTTTATAATCGGCAACCAAAAACAAACGCCGATCGACAGCCCGGAAACGCTCTTAGCGCTCGGTTACAATTGGGACAATATCTCGGAAAACCAAGTCGACCTGAGCAGTTACGAAAAACAAAAACTGGCCGATTTAAATGCCAGTCATCCCGACGGCACAATTTTTAAAACCGAAGAAAATTCCAAATTTTACTTTGTTGAAAACCGAACCAAACGAAAATTAACCGACCCGGACCCGGAAAAAATAAAAAATCCGATTACGGTCGGAGAAGAAAGTCTCTTGCTCAAAGAAAATTGCCATTTGCAAAAATCAAAACTTTCCGCCAAAAAATATTCCTGCGAAATCCCCCTCTACAGACTAAACGACCTATCCGGCAAGGATTTCCGTTTTGAATTATCGAACAATCCCTCGGAACTAAAAATTAAAAATATCGATTTGGAATTTCGCCGCCAGGCCACTTGGAAAAACTTTTATTTATTCTTGGCCGATTTAAAAAAGAAAATCCTTTATCGTTTCGGATTTAAAAATTAACCGAAAAATATGACTTTCAAGATGAAAACTTATCAAAAAATAATACTGCTCCGAATCTTTAAAAATATCCTCAATCTGTTTTTGATTGTCTGGTTCGGCGCCCTGCTAACGGAAATGCTGATTCCCGGTTTTATTTCAGGTTATTTAAGTTTCTCCCGCATCATCAGCGCGATTCTTTTGATAATTATCAGTCTCTATTTCCTAACTTCCGATTTTAAGCTTCCGGAAATAAAAAAAGAGTCCGATCAAGGAACGCTTTTTTTGATTCTTTGTTTTTCTTTGCTAGTGATAATTATCGCCTCGTTGGATTTTTCGCCGGTAGTAATAGCTGTTATGTCCGCAATTTTAACCTTAATCTTGTTTTATTTTCTAAAAATAATTTTGCCTCTTAGAAAATAAACGATTATTTTTCCGTCAAATAATTCCAAGTTTCTTGAGCGCACTTTTCCCAAGAAAATTTCCGGAGTTGCGATTCGCCTTTGGTCACCAGCTCTTTTTGAAGTTCTTCATTTTCAAGAAGTCCGCTAATTTTCTCTTTTAAATCGGAAGGCTGATCACTTTGAAAATATTCCGCCGCCTCTCCGCCCACTTCCGTCAAGCTGGAATTTTTGGCAACCACGACGGGTACTCGCGAAGCGAAAGCCTCCAAGACCGGAATTCCAAAACCCTCATAAAGGGAAGGAAAGACAAATAGCCGGGCGTGCCGATACAAAATCGCCAAATCCTCAAAGGGTATTTTATCAGTCAAAACAATTTCCTTTTGCCAAGGACTTTTTTTTACCAAGTTGAGAGTTTCTTCCCAACACCAAGCTCGTCCGCCGGCCAAAACCAACTTATAATCCCCACCTTGCTCCTCTTTGTACATTTCAAAGGCTCGAATCAAAACAGGCAGATTTTTCCTGGGCTGAATCGCTCCGACATATAGGAAGTATTTTTTCGACTCCAGCGCATACCGCTCCAAAACCGCTTTTTCCGACTCCTCGGGATAATTTTTTTGAAAAAGTTCCGCGTCAAAACCGTGATAAATAACTTTTATTTTCTCCGGTTTGATTTTGGGGTAAAACTCCAGAATATCCGCCTTGGTTGATTCTGAAACGGCAATAATTTTGTCGGAAAAATTAACCGCCAAACCGGTCAAGAAATTGAGTTTAAGCAAATCCCGCTTGGGGAAGGTCCGGGGGAATTTCTTGAAGGCCAAGTCATGAATTGTCACGATTGTCTTGAGCGCTCTTCGCCTCAAAAAAGGCAAGTTGTGCATCGGCATCCACAAGATATCCGGTTTATCCCGCCGGATACTAAAAGCAAATTTGGTCTGAGTCCAAAGTTTAAAATCACCCAATTTCTTTATTTTATAATTCGGAAAATCGGCGGGCTCGAGAGCCGGATTGAAATCATTGCGGTGATAAATAAAAAATTCATCTTTTGATGAAATTTTTCCCAAATATTTGAGGACATTTAAAAGGTAAACCCTGGTTCCGTCGATTCTTTTATTGTCCAAATCGGCCGCCTGAATGGCTATTTTCATAATTTTTATTTTATTTGCAAATAATTTTCCGGCACTTCTATGTTGGAGATGAGGGATTCGAACCCCCGATCACGGGATCAGAACCCGTTGCCTTACCGCTTGGCTAATCTCCAATATATTTCAAAATTCCAAAATTCCAAGAAACAAGTTACAAACAAATATCAAATTAAAAAAAACTTTTAATTTTTAATTATTTCCGTATTCACATATCTTTATTTCCTCTTCGTCTAGGGTAATATAGGTTGCCGGCTCATCAGTCCAGCACCCGCAATTATAATACTTAACTTCCCGTTTGTCCATCTCCATCGCTTTGTGGGTATGGCCGCAAAATATATAATCCGCCTGCATCACTCTGGCGTAAATAATGGCTCTTTGCGCGACTTTATTGGAAATTCGAAGCCAACCTTTGCTTTTTCTCTTGATAGCCCGGCTGATTCTTTTATCTTTAAAGTCTAAAATTTGGATAAAATTATAAATCCAATTGGCCAAAAAGCTAATTACGGCGTTATCGACCAAAAAATTGTCGAATTGATGACCGTGAATAGCTAAATATTTTTTGCCCTGATATTTCCAACTGTGAAAATTGCAAACTTTGATATCCGTCAAGCTGCCCAAAAAACCGGTCAAGCCCAAATCATGATTGCCCGCCACCCAGATTACTTTTGATTTTTTGGATATTTCCCCGATTAAAGAGATTAATTTCCAATCAGTCTCATTAAGTCGATTAAAATTTAAACTTTCAAAAATATCCCCGAGTAGGATTAGTTTTTTAAATCTGAAACCGGACAAAAAATTTATCAAATCCTGACTCCTGCTCACTTTGGAACCCAGATGAAAATCGGAAATTATCAATGTGTGAGTCCTCTTTGGGACGACCTGGCTATCCATAAATTAAAGGTAATTTTTTATCAAATCAATATGTTCTTTTTCCACCACCGTCAAAGCGGCGAAGAATTTTTTTATTTCCGCCTCCGGAGCCTCTTGGCCGAAAATAGCATAAAGCTTGGAGGCGTTATCCTCCAATTTTATCGTTTCATCAAAATTATCCTTATCGCTATCGGCGCAAGTTTTTTCCACTAATTCAGGAAGATCTATTTTTAACAATTTTGTAGCAATCTCGGCATGCTCCAATTCAACCTTGGCCAATCTTTTATACATTGCCTTGATCTCATATTTATCGGTTTTATTTGCCATGCACCTATAAGAAACCACCGCATTTATCTCCAGACGCAAGGTCTTCATCAAATTTTCTCGACTTTTTTCGCTTATCTCGATAATTTCATTGATAATCGGACGAGCCTCGCTTCCTTCTTTGATATAATCCTTGCCCGAACCGCAAAAAGGACATTGGTGCGGTTTTTCATCTCCCAGATAAGCGTCTCCGCAGATTTCGCAAATATATGTTTTCATAGTTTTTTATAAATTATCGAATTATTAGGCCAAGAACTTATTAATATTCTAGCATATCAACCTAAAAATGTCATCTTTGGTCCGTTATAATTTAAAAACCGCCACTAGCAAATGCCGGTGGCGATTGGTTTTTGATGCGGAGCTATAAATCAGACCGTTAGTCTTATCTTTTTTTCCTCCTCCAGAATTTTTATTTCTCGTAATTTCTCCAGGCGATATTTTTCATCATCCAGCTTATTCAAATCCAGAGATATCAAGATTGCTTTCAAATAAGGCGCCGATCTCCCCGAAATAGGGTCAAAGACCAGAATATTGGAAACACCGGATTGTTCAGTCGAAGAATAAGCCGTACAAACCCACCAGGAGATAACATTATCCGGCGCTCCGGTAATGGCGGCTACTCTTACATCGGCCCCCTCTATCACTATTTCTCTGACCCTCTCCAGTGTTTGGGTATTTAGTTGATAAATTTTAAAGCCCAAGTTTCCGACACCGTCATGCGTCCAAGTGGCATTGAAATCAATGGCCAAACATTCCCCGCAATTTACGGACAAAAAAACAACTGTCAAAAAAATTATTAGCTTCTTCATTTTTCGGCTCCCTTGGGTTATTTTTTATCGTCTTTCTTCCCTAAAACAAAAAAGAACTTATTTAAAAAAGATTTTAACACAAAATCGAAAAAAATGCAAAAAAACCATCCTTGAGTTTATCTTAAGGTATCTCCGGATGCCAAATCGAGTTCAGCATGACATACTCGCTCTTTATCTCCTTCACTTTTGGTTTGTCATAATATATTTTTTGTCATCCTGAAAAATATAAATTCTTAACGAACTTGTGAGTTTTAGAATTTAA
>JAZHDF010000059.1:0-3475 GCA_036584565.1 Candidatus Moraniibacteriota bacterium | reverse complement strand
AAGAGCGTAATAAAAAAAAATTATATTTCATTACAGAATTAGGTTTATGAATTTTGAAAACTAAAAATAAATTTTTTATCATATTTTTAAAAACAAACATGAAAGAAATAGGTTTTCCTATACTTATTGACGAATATGGAATATGATCAAATTCAGGAAAAGTATAAGAGATTGCCATAGTATGAAATGACTTTTCTAATACATATTCGACTGGCAAAGAAATCAGAAAATCATATACTGAAGCATCTAAGTAAGGAAAAAAAACATGCTTTTTGTGACCTAAAACTAAAATTGGGTTAAGAGAAATACTTCTCCGAGTCCTATTCCAAAAATAAAACTGACTAACTGGATTAGGATAGTCTGAATATTTTTGAAGTTCTTCAATCAAGGCAATTATTGCATTCTCTCTGCTTATTTTTGCATATACAGAAGACGAAAGCATCTTAGGATAATACCCTTCATCGCCCAATATTTCGTTTGCAAGAGCATTAAATTTCTTTGAAATATAATAATCTGTTTTTGTTTGATTTAAAAAAGAACTTTGAGAAAGAACATCACCTGCGAGTCCATCAAATATGAAATCAACACTATGTGAATCAAGATATTCCCTTAACTCTACAAAAAAGCCATGATCAAATGTCGAATATCCTGTTAATTCATTCTTTATTATTTCAGCATCAAAACAAGAAATATTATTAATCAATTCGATGTGCTTTAAGCCACATTGAGCACAAATATTTCGTGCAATAAAAACTTCTTGTTCGTACTTTCTAGAAATATCATCAACTGTAATGCAAAATTCAGGACTAAAACCTGCACTAAGAAGTGAAAGAAGAATATGACGAGAATCTTTACCTCCAGACAATGGAACAACCGCATTTTTTGTAGCTACTCGAGCAAATTTTTCAATCGAATTTTGAAATATTTTAGCGTAATGCTTAATCGCGTTATCTCTATCTAATTGACAAACTTGAACATTAATTTTGCTTTGTTCGATATTTAATCCATTTTTATCAAAAACATAACTAGAAAAAGGACGAATCCTTTTGATATTACAAAAAGCAGTTGAATCACCAATATAATTTCCAAGTCGTAAAAAAACTGACAATGCCTGATAATCAATATCTGATGACGAATATCGCTCAACCAAATTTTGGACTGAATATGAAAATCCTAGATCCGATCCATCAAAATAATAGTATAAGGGCATGATGCTATATCGATCCGTAATCAACTCTAATCGTTCATTTTCAAAATTCCATTCAATAAATGCACCGTCTCCTTGAATACCAGAATTAATTTTATAACCCCAAAACCACTTGTACTGTCCTTGAATCTCAATACCGGCTTCAGTCTTACGAGCGAAAACCTCTGCTGGAAAATTTGATCCAAGTATAATTTTGTTATTATTCATATAAAAAATGTCACAATATTTATTGTAAAATAAATAAAAGTTAAACTTTATACCACACTTTAAATTTTTCTATAATATAAGATTCCGCCCCGTCAGGTTTTTTACTAATTTTCCATAAAAGCAAAACTGTAACAACATAAATAATAATACCTAATATAGTTTTCATAACGATATTATATAATGGAATATAATTTAAATAATTATTTAAAAAAAACAATGTCAAGCACATTGCAACAACTCCAAGTATAGGACGAAAAGTATTCATTAATAAATCAACAACATGAATACGAGGAAATACATGCATAGCTAGACCAAAAGCAAGGAAAATCCCAAACATCGAAACAAATAAACGTGTTTTAGCAATAATGATTGCGTCACTTCCTCTAAAAAAAGTAAAAACAAGTATGGCAAAAATAATAACTTGGGCATAAACAAACAACACATTCAGCCTCAAATATCCGAGTGATATCATGAGGAATCCGCTAGTACTTATCAGCGCACTAAAAATCCCCCCCCACGATAAGATCTGAATATACGGAATTGCTTCAACCCACTTAGCTCCGAGTAGCAACGGCACAAGATCGTTAGCGACAAGCGCCAAACCTGCTGCAGCTGGCATGGCCACAAGCGTTTGAAAACCTTGAGCAAGAAGAAACACTCGCTTCAATTCTGCAGGGTCGTCTTGCAGATTTGAAAAGGCAGGGAACAAAACGCGATTAAATGGCGCAAGAAGTTCGTTCGTGGGCATCGCAGCAATATCACTACCCAAGGAATAGGCCCCTAGAGTTGCTGAAGAAGCCCAATGTCCCACCATAATCTTATGAAGATTTGTTTGAAAATATTGGCCAATATTTTTTAATAACATCCAATTAGACACAGAAAATATTTCCTTAAATTTATTAATAGAAAGTGATGGACGCATTGGACAAAAGCAATAACTTAAAAAAACTCCTGAAATCGCAGTTGAAAGCGATCCAATAACCAAAGCCCAATAAGATCTAAATATAAAAGCAAGCAATATTGTAATAAAAAATCCAAAAAGCCTATTCACTGACAAAAAATAAAATTCTTGTTTGAAATGCATTTTTTTTTGCAAAGCTATTAGCCCAATATTTTGAAATGAATTTATAAACGGGATAAAAGATAAATAAATTAAAACCAATTTAGACCTTTCATCTTGAAAGTAATTAGAAATAATAGGGCTAAAAATTAGCAAAAGAAAAGTAAGTAATGAAGACTGAATTAATTTTATAGTCCATGCTGTATTGTAATGATCCTGAGTAACATTTTTGATCTGGATCAACGCTACATGCACCCCCAAATCCAAAAAAACTCTCGCCATGCCAACGGATAATGCTACAATAGCGACTACTCCGTAGTCTTGTGGAGATAACAACCTGGCTAAAATTATTGTACTCAGAAACCCAACAAAACGATCAAACCAGCGAGTACTGACCGTGAAAAACGTCCCTTTAAATATACTTTTGTTACTATTCATTAAAATATTGATCTTATTCAACGTGTTGAATTTTTTTTCATCAGAATCGCACCTTCTCCGGCTCTCAGAGAAATTTCCGAGATTCCTTGACCCAATGTACCATCTGCATAAAGTGGATAATACAGGCCATGTAAAGGGATCGAATTTGAATAATTAGTAAAATATTTCGAACTTGTTCTATAACCTGCTGTCCTTAATAAAACAATTGCTTTTGTATAATCTCGTCGCCATATCTCTGGACCACCACCAATCATTTCCCCTTTCTTCCAGGACAAATCATATTTTCCAGAATTGTGTCCTGATGAATCAGGTTGACCGATATCAACAGCCATAGCTGGGAAAAACCAACTCCACTTATATACCTTGTCCCAGGCTAGAGTTTTGTCTACTGATTGATGAGATACTCCGATAATTCTAATTTTTTCGCCAACGTTATGACGAAAACGAACAAGATCATTTGTTTGAAGTGTTTGATTATCAATTTTCTTTACCATAAAGATATCGTCACCTCTTTGACAATGACGAAAAGTTCACCGTGGGCGACATGCAGGCCCAAATTCTCC
>JAZHDF010000058.1:0-3572 GCA_036584565.1 Candidatus Moraniibacteriota bacterium | reverse complement strand
TATCTTACTTTTCTATTTTTAAAATGTAAACTCCTTTGCTGCAATGTTAACAAAATAAAAAAAATTTCAAATAATTGAAATTTTTTATCAAAAAAGTTGTTTTTTAAACTGGTGCCCTTACCAAGAATCGAACTTGGATCGCAAGCTCCGCAAGCTTGTGTTCTATCCATTAAACTATAAGGGCTTTTGGCCGACTCAAAAAATCCTAGCACATTTTTAGATAAGCTGGCAAGTTTTTATCAAAAAATTAAATTCGCAAAAGTCTGGCTACTGTGTCTGTCAGAGTCGGTTTTTG
Organism: Candidatus Moraniibacteriota bacterium; assembly: GCA_036584565.1. Lineage (GTDB taxonomy): Bacteria > Patescibacteriota > Minisyncoccia > Moranbacterales > UBA9337 > UBA9337. Next base: position 3,277 of record JAZHDF010000058.1, on the reverse strand, counting down.
TTTTACCTCCGGCACATATTCAAGTAAAATCTGTCTTAATTTGACCGGATCAATCTGATGAACCGGGATGTGAATAAAAGGAGTCAGCATAGCGTCGGTATGCAAGCTGAGGATTTTGGTATGCGGAGGTTCGTAAAAAATCCAAAAAGATTTGATATTCTCAAATTCATATAACTCGTTGCCGGCCATCACTCCGTCGGTCGTCACTCTGAAATCCAAGACTCGGGGGAATCTTTCCAACTGGATATAGCCCACGATTCCGATAAGCAAAAAAGTTATCGCCATAATCGGACTGTCTTTTACCAAGGCATAAATAATTATGGTTGATAAAATAACCACCGCCACCGCGTACCAAGTTTTTTCTCGAGGATAATGCTCGTATTCCGGACCCTGCCAATGCATCAAAGTGCCGTAACCCCTGTCCAACATCAAATCATGCGGACTCTCCAAATATTCTCCCTCGTGATTGATATGGACAAAACTCTTGGGTTTGGGATTTTTTTTGTGTAAATCCATTTTTTGTTTCTTAGTTTGCTTACGCTGAAATTATACCACAACCGGACAAAATCGGAAAATAAAAATTATACCCAAGGTATTCAATTTAGATTCCGCCCAGGCTCCAGGAGCTCCATCGGGCTCTTGAAGCCTGATAAGTAAATGATAAAATTACCCTACCGAGTAAATCTCAAAAAAATTTTATTTTTCCCGCTCATTTTGCTCTTTGAAAATTTCTTCTCGATATTTTTCGGTTATATAAAAGAATAATTTTTCTCGAGGAGGGACATCTCGCTCAGGTTGATATCCTTTTTTTTGCAAAAATTCTTCTATCTCGTCGTCCGGGGCATTCAACCTTCGCAACAAACCCTCTTTAGCAAGGCACTCATTGACCCTTCTTATTATCAAGCTCTCGGGCATCCTTCCTGTTTCTCGGATAAGTTCTAGCTCCTTGACCGTAGGATTCCAAAAATTTATAACCTCACCATCTTTGGCTTGGTTTTCCCCATCGGTCCTGTTTATTTTTCCTTCATTATTTTTTAAATAAAAAATATTGTTTTCGCCTTCTCTCATTTTTTTTGATTTAGTTAAAATTTTAGCGACTTGTTTTTTCTTTGTCGGCCTACCAACCGCCGCCGCCACCTCCGCCTCCGCCACCTCCGGCACCTCCGCTTCCGCCCGAACCGGAAGGAGCCGAGGTGCTGGCGGAAATGCTATCGGACAAATCACTTAGAGCGGAATTAAAATTATCGGCATTGAACCCGGCCAGACTATGGCCAACATACCAAGCCGGCGCATGATTGGTAAAATACTCCTCGCCGTAAATTTCCTTGATTCTTTTGATCCAAATATCAGTTATTTCAAAAAGAACGGCATAGGGCAAAAACTTTTCAAAAATATTTTCTTGTTCGTAAAATTTGGCCCGGTCTTTATCGACAGTTTCCATAAAAAGTTTAAAACCTTTAATCTTCCAATGTATCTCCGCTCCGGCCAAAGTCCGTTTGGGCATAAAAAAACCGAAAACTGTAATTATAAGTCCCGAAATAACTGCGGACAATCCGACCCAGATTCCAAAAATCGCAATTCCCCAAATTAAACTGAAAAATGTTAAAACAAAACCCAAACCAATCATAATTGTTGAGTATTTTAATCCTCCGGGAACAATTAAATTCTTTTTGGCCAATAAATCATTCCCGTCTTTTTTTACATCTTTTAAAATTTTATAAAAATTATTTTTAAGTGAAGATATTTTTACAGCAGAACCTTTTTCAAAAATTTTATTTAAAATATCTTTTTCTACTTGATTCAGTCTTCCCTCGGCTTCAATATTGTTTTTACGAATAAATTCATAATCCTTGGAAGAAAAAAATAAAATTTTATTTTCCACCTCTTTGATAGTGATTATTCCGTTAACGGCGAAGCTTATTATTTCAGCCGTTATAAATTCATTTTTCAGATTTCCATTGGTCATTAACAGCCCCGCCTCAACAAGAGACAAATTCTCGGGTGGCTCATATTCGGCGATAATCGACCTTTTTAAATCCGGATCATCTCCGTGTTTTTTCCAAAACCGAAAACATATCAAAAAAACAATGAGCGGGATTATCAAAAATAGATAATTACCGTATTTCTCCCAAAAAGTCGGTTGATAGGGAATAAAAATATTTTTGGCAAAAGTTACCGAAACGGTAATCCCCTCTCTTCTTGATAAGGTTCTGTTTGAATCGACAATCAAATTCGCGTCATTATCCCAATAAAAATCGGCTGCCAAGTTATCTTTCACTCCCAACGCCCCGCTATACAAATCAACAGAAACTTCGTCATTTTTTATTTCTTCGGGAAATTTTACCTCAATATGGGCTTTGTCGATTTCCAGATCCCAAAAATTCCCCGTCAAATTCCAGTACAGTTCGTCGAAATCCTCATTCCAAAAACGAATAGCGTTTTTTACTCGATATTTGATGACATAAACATTTACCCCCCGGACAGTCCTGTCGGCATCTCCGATTTTCCAGGTGACGGTTTTGTCTTGAAAATTTTTTGAAGTGGTGTATTTGTAATTATTGCCTCTTAAATCCTTTATACTCACCAGTTCAATCGGAGTTTCGATATTTCCCCTACCCTCGACAATCACTCTTTCCGGCAAAATTCTAAATATCCCGTGCTTGCCGACCGCCTGACCGCAATCGGCCACAATAGTCTCGGTAATATCCAAACTGGAATCCTTGTTGACAATTATCTCCGCCTCGAAATTTTGCACATACCAATCGGTAACATTCTCCCGAGCGGAAGAATTTCCGGCAAACAAGAAAAAAATTGCCAATATAAATATAAATAATTTTAATGGAATTTTTTTCATATTATTCGTGTCATCAAGTCATTAAGCAATCAAGTCATCAAAGCTCATTTGATTTCAGCCGATTGCCGATGACCTTTTTTACTTAAGAAATTTATTCACCCAATTTATAAACCTCAAAAACCTCAGAACTTTAAAAACTATTCTTTTTTCGGTTTCCTGATTATAAAAAATAAAAGCACGGCCGTAATCGCCCCCAAGGTGTCGGCCAACATATCTTTTTGTGCATCCCAAATGTCTCCTTGACTGCCCAAATAAGCGATTCCCGCTTCCGGATCGGAAGAAGCGGCATAAATCCATTCGATAATTTCATAACCCATCGCAATCGCCGCAATTGCAAAAATCGGATAGGTAAAAAGGAGAAATCTATTGGCCACCGATTTTTTGTGCCAGAGCCACTCCGCCATGGCGAAAGCGTAAAAACCG
>JAZHDF010000057.1:0-3677 GCA_036584565.1 Candidatus Moraniibacteriota bacterium | reverse complement strand
TGTTTAGCATCATATGGCTATTATATCATAGCTTCTGATGGTCTAGAGCCTTAAAAATTAATTATTTTTCGCACAAAAAAACAATCCACATAAAGTGGATTGCTGTTCGATTTAAATTTTTTTCTTATTCTTTCGATTATTGTAACTGACCAATAGGGCGGAAGCCATAAAAATCGAAGAATAGGTTCCAAATCCGACTCCGATCAACAGCGCCACTGCGAAATATTTTATTGATTCTCCGCCAAACAAAATTATGGCAATCAAGACTATTATTACCGTCATGGAGGTATTTATCGAGCGAGCCAATGTTTCATTAATGGACTTATTGACCACTTCTTCAAAATCATCCTTTTTGCCGGAACGTACCAAATTTTCCCTTATTCTATCAAAGACCACGATAGTATCATTGATAGAGTAGCCCAAAATAGTCAAAATTGCCGCCACAAAAGCGGTACCTACTTCCACATTCATAAATCTCCCCAATAAAGCAAAAATTCCCAAAGTAATCAAAATATCATGAGCCAAAGCAATAATGGCGCTCAAGCCGTATTGCCAAGAAGAAACCGGAAAAGACACTTTTCTAAAAGCCCAGGCGATATAGAAAGCGATGCCTAAGATTGCCAAAGTCAGAGCTCCAAATGCGTTTTTTTGCAATTGCTTGGAAACTGAGGAGCCGACAAAATCAACTCTCAGTTGTTCCGCCTTACCGTCAAATTCACGTAATTTTTCAAAAACTTGTTCATTTTTTTCTTCATCCGAACCGATATAGCGTAAGACAATAATATTATTTTCCGATTCTTGGACATTGAGGCTTTCCAGACCTAAATCTTTTAATTTTTCTTGCACCGCCTCTCGATCGGGAGCTTTAAATTCCGCCGGCGCTTCTTGCGGTTCCTCTGCTGAGGCAGGAGTCTCTTCTTCCGGATTTTCAACTTCCGGAGTTTTTTCCTCTTCGGTAAATTGAACTTCCATCAAAGTCCCTCCCTTGAAATCAATTCCTAATTTCAGTCCCCAAGAAAAGAGGGAGACAATACTGGCCAATACCAAAAAGAAAGAAAGGAAGTAAGTATATTTTCTTTTGCCTATTAAATTGAGCATCTGTTTAATTAAATTATTTTATTTTGGCAATTAGCCATAATCTTTTTTCCAGCCAATTTCCAACTATGAATTGTAAAATTATTTTAACCAGTACGATGGCGGTAAACATCGAAAACAAAACTCCAATCACCAAAATAACCGCAAAGCCCTTAATAAAACCGGTTCCCATCCAAATTAAGATTAAAGAAGTAATGATGGTGGAATAATTCCCGTCCCTGATACTGGTCCAAGCCCGTCGAAAACCCTCATTGAACGCACCTTCAAGTCCGCGTTCCTTTTTTAATTCTTCCCTGATTCTTTCAAAAATAAGAATATTGGCATCCACCGCCATTCCGATAGATAAAATAAAACCGGCAATTCCCGAGAGGCTCAAGGTAATCGGCCAATCGGACAGAGTACCTGATAATTTGAAAATAGCGATCATCATGGCGGCGTAAACAAAAAGGGCAAGAGTGGCAACAACGCCCAATAAACGATAATATAAAATCATAAAAATACTGACTATCGCCAAACCGGCGATGCCCGCTTTGAGACTTTTTTCCAGAGAAATCTTACCCAAAGTCGCGCCGACACTCTGTTGTGAAACCAATTTTATCGGCACCGGCAAAGCTCCCTCGTTTAAGCGGCTTTTTAATTCCTTGGCCTCATCGACCGTAAAATTACCGGTAATGACCGCTTCTCCGTTGGTGATCTCGGTTTGTACCACCGGCGCACTGATTATCTCCCCGTCCAGATAAATAGCCACGCTTTTGCCGATATTACGCTTGGTAATTTCGGCAAAAATATTTTTACCCTCTTCGTCAAATTTTAATTGAACTTGCGGTTCGCTCAAACCCTTATCGGTAAAAACCACCGCCGTATCTTTTAAATTTTTTCCGCTCAGGCCGGTTTCTTTGTAGATCCAATATTCCCGATACATTTCGGCGGTTTGTTTGGCAAAAACGATATGTTCCAGATTCACTTCTTTTTCATCACCTTCTCCCCGCTCCTCCAGCTTTTTGAGAATATGCCAACCGAAATCGGTTTCCAAAAGTTCGGGATAAACTTCTCCGTCATTTATGCCTTTGATAAAAACAGCTTCGTTGAGAGGTTCGGGCAACATATCTTTTTTTACAAAACCTAAATCTTCCTTTCTCCCGCCCGAAGTCGGATCATTGTTTAATTCTTCAATCAAAGTTTCGTAACTGGTACCGGATTTTATTTTATCGATTTTTTCTTGAGCCTTGATTTTAGTCTGCTCGTTGGAAGAAGCAAACATACTGTTGTATTTTTCGATTTCCGCCTGTTGTTCTTCTTCGTTTTTCTCTTCTTTAAATTCCAAGAAAGGTGTTTCTTTGATTTTGTCCTTCAATTCGTTGGCCGCTTCGGCGCCGGGATATTCGACGATGATGCGAGGCGGATTGCCCGGGACGGATTGAATCAAAGCTTCGCTGGTACCGGTGGCGTTAACTTTTCTCTCCAGGACATCTTGAGCGGCTTGCAGAGCTTCTTCTTTTTTATCATCATCAATCTTGGAATCATCTATTTCATATTCTAAACGATAACCTCCCTGCAAATCCAAACCCAAGGCCACCTGAGGCTTGTTTAAAACTTCATAAAGAGGCGGGATAAATTGAACCGATTTGGGGTAAGCGACCAAAACGGAAAAAACCGCCAAAATAAAAAACAAAGCAAATTTTAATCTGATTTTATTTTGTACACTCATATTGGAAATTATAAGCCAGTTTCCGGAGCTTGGCAAGAGAAGACTTAGCAATGCTTGAATTTTATCTTCTGAAATGTTAGGATTGTCAGGGTGTGTTTATTTTTTAAATTTTAACCAAAAAAGCAGGGAGAAAAAAATTGAAAAAAAGAATTTTTTGGCTAATCGGAATCCCGATTGTCGCACTCGGCTCTTTGGCAATCGGAATCGCCTCGAATGATGAAGAAAATTATTTCAATTTTGAGAAAAAAATCATTTCGCCGGGAGAAACTTTGATTCTTTCTTTTAATGCCGCCGATATAAAAATTGTGGCTGAAAGCGATTTTTACGGATGCGGTCGATATTCGATAATTCAAAAAAATCTGGCGCAAACAGAAAAATCCATTACGCAGATCGAAGAAGAGGTGCCGGTGGAAGAATATTTTGTTCGTTTAAAATGCGAGGGTAAGAATGTAGTTGTCAGGCAATAACAATAAAGAGAGGTGGGTCCATGAAAAGATTATTGGCAGTTGCTTTTTTATCGATGGCAATGATTTCCTTTTTTTGTCCGGCTCAAGCGGAGGAAAAATTTCCTTACCTTGTAAAACCCGGAGAAATGAAAGATTTTGAAACCGAGAAAGGTTTTTTGATCGTTTTTTCTTTTTACAAGAAAAATAACTTCCGTTGCGGAAGATTCGTTTCTATGCAAGAGGGTTTGGAAATTTATTCCGGTGATATTTTAAAAAAAAGAGAGAGTCAAAAAGTTATTTTTCTGGAAGAAGACTTTTTCTTGAGTTGCCAAGACTCAAATGTCCTGGTTTCCAAGCAAGCTCCAAAATAATCTTCTCCAGCGCCAACTCAATCTCCTATCGGAAAATTCCGACGGGAGATTTATTTT
>JAZHDF010000056.1:0-3749 GCA_036584565.1 Candidatus Moraniibacteriota bacterium | reverse complement strand
ACTCCCTACGAGGTTTTTGTAGAAGGAAAAATTGCAGTTCAAGGTAGAATGTAGGCGAATTACGAATTTTTACGAAATTACGAATCATATTTGTAGTTTTTTTTATTTGAAATCCATCGGTTATTGAGAGTTAGGAACTTTATAATTTATTTTTTTCATAATTCATAATATTTAATACATAATTCGTAGCATCTGTTGCTTTTTCTCAATTTAAATGCTAACTTATAAATAAGACAACTTAATCAACTTTTTAAAATCAACCTGTTAGAGGCAGCTTTGATTTATGTATTCTAAAATATGACAGAAGAAAAATCGGCAGAATCAAAAACAGTAAAAATCCCCAATCCGGTTACGGTAAAAAAGTTTGCCGAGATTTTGGATTTGTCCGTTTCGGCGGTCATTACCGAATTGATGAGAAACGGCATTATGGCCACTATCAACGAGGAAATTGATTTTGATACCGCCAGCATTATCGCTCAAGACCTGGGTTTTGAGACCGAAGAAGATTTGGAAATCGGCGACGGAGAGGCGATAACTTTGGAAAAACTTATCGACATTTGCAAAAAAGAACAAGAGTCCAAAGAGGTTTTGTCTCCGCGAGCCCCGATTGTCACCATTTTGGGTCATGTTGATCATGGTAAAACTACTTTGTTGGATACTATTCGCAAAGGCAATGTGGCGGCCGGCGAAGCGGGTGGAATCACTCAGCATATCAGCGCTTATCAGGTCAAAAAAAGAGGCGAGGTGATAACTTTTATCGATACGCCCGGCCATGAAGCTTTTAGCGCCATGCGCGAAAGAGGAGTGAGTATTGCCGACGTAGCGATTTTGGTGGTAGCGGCCGATGACGGGGTGCGACCGCAAACCAGAGAAGTAATCACTTATTTAAAAGAAAAGAAAATTCCCACCATTGTGGCCATCAACAAAATTGACAAACCCGATGCCAACGCTCAGCGAGTCAAGCAAGAATTGGCCGAGCTGGATATTGTCATTGAGGAATGGGGCGGAGAAGTAATCGCCAACGAGATCAGTGCCAAGAAAAATATCGGTATCAAGGAGCTTTTGGACAGTATTTTGCTTGTTTCGGAAGTTTTGGAACTCAAGGCCAGTCGTAAAAACAACGGCTTGGGGGTGGTCTTGGAATCGCACTTGGATCCCAAAGTCGGACCGATTTCCACCATTCTTATCAAAACCGGAACACTCAAAGTCGGTCAGGATATTGTGATTGGTAAAAATTTCGGTCGTATCAAGAGGATGGAGGACTTTAACGGCAAACAAATAAATTCCGCCGGACCATCCGAACCGGTAGTGATTATGGGTATCAATGGTACGCCGGAGGTAAACGATATTATCCAGGTGGCGGACAAAGAGACTATTTCCAAGATAAAAAACCGAGGCGGACTGGGGGTTTCCAATGGTCGAAGCGCGATAAAAACCAAAAAAGATCTTTATCAAAATTTAGACAATGATCAAATTAAAAAACTGAGCGTTATAATCAAGGCCGATGTGCCGGGTTCTTTGGAGGCAATCGATCAAATTTTATCCACGATTCAATCGGATGAGGTGATGCTTGAATATGTCAATACCGGAGTGGGTAATATCACCGAATCGGATATCAAATTGGCGGAGAGTTCGGGGGCGATAATTTTTGGTTTTAATGTGACCGCTACCACGGTAGCCAAAAGAATGGCGGAGAAATCGGGAGTAACTATCAAGCCCTTTAATATAATTTATGAAATGGTGGAGGCGGTTAAAAACGATATGGCCGATCTTTTGCCACCGGAAATTGTCAGGACCGATTTCGGTCGGATGAAAATTTTGGCTATTTTTAAAAACGGTAAAACCGATATGATCGTGGGAGGCAAGGTGATTGAAGGTAAAATTGTCAAAAAATCTTTGATTGAAGTCAAGCGAGCTAAAGAAGTTGTCGGTAAAGGAGTTTTGGAAAATCTGCAACAAAGCAAAAAGCCGGCCGAGGAAGTCAAGTCCGGTAATGAATGCGGGGTGACTTTTGTCGGCGGAACCAAATTGATGGTGGATGATATTCTTTATTCGTATAAAGAAGAAGAGGTGAGGAGAAAACTATAATCTTAATTACAAATTCTAAATTACAAATGTCAAATAAAATACTAAATCCAAATTCTTAAAAATAAATTTTTTTAGATTTTGTCATTTTAACATTTATTTGAAATTGGAAATTTGGGCTTTGAAATTATACAAAAAAGTGTCTTTTCGTATCCAAAAAGTTAATTCCCTGATTAGGGAAATTATTAGCGAGATTTTTAGCCGGGAATTAAGCCTGAAACCCGGGGTTCTTTTAACAATTCTCAAAGTTGACACTACCGCCGATCTGAGATACACTAATGTATTCGTGAGCGTTTTTCCCGAAAAAGAGGGGCGTTATGCGATGACCGCCTTAAAAAACGAAGGAAACAATATTCAAAAAACTTTGAACAAAAAATTGCAAATGAAAATAGTCCCGCGAATTGTGTTTAAACTGGATGAAACCGAGGCGCAAGCGGACGAGATCGAGAAAATTTTGCGACAAATCGAGAGTGAATAAAAATCCGGCCGGATAAAAAGTTTTTCGAATAGAGTCAGTTTCCTTTTAGCTGGCTTTTTTGTTTGAATGGCTGAAGCTTGCAAAGGGCGATCGAGTTGCCAAGCGCGATGTATGATAAAATTATGAAGTTTAAAAAAGAGTTCAACACCCTTAGATATATCATAAAGAATTCCCAAAAAATTCTTCTTTTTGCGCATAGTCGACCGGATAACGATACTGTCGGTTCGACTATGGCTTTTTATTATTATCTTACCGATTTGGGAAAGTCGGTGGAAGTGGCCTGTTTTGATCCGATGCCTGAATATTTAAAAATTTTTGCGCCCTATGAACTCAAACATCCGGATAAAATCGATTTAAAAATTTTTGATTCGGTGATCGCCATGGACAGCGTAGAAAGGGGTTTTGAAAAAGTCAGGGAAAAATTTTCCAAAAAACAAGTGGTGGTTTTGATTGACCATCATCCCGATGTCAAAGAAAACGGGGATTTAAATATTATCGATCCGGCTATTTCTTCCGTTTCGGAGATAGTTTTTGATTATTTTGATTTTCATCAAATAAAGATAAGCAGTCGAATCGCCACTTTGCTTTTGGCGGGTATTTTGGGCGATACGGGGAATTTACAACATGCCAATACCACTCCCAAAGTGATGCACAGTGTGGCCAAACTACTTAATCGAGGAGCCTCGGTTTCCAAAATATCCAAGATGATTTTTTCCAACAATCGCTTCTCGACTCTTAAGCTGTGGGGTCGAGCTTTGGAAAAAGCCAAGATAAATCCGGAAAACAAGATGATTGCCACCGTGATAACCAAAAAAGATTTACAGGAATGCGACGCCTCATACGAGGATACGGCCGAAATCGCTTCTATCCTCAATACCGTGCCGGAGACCAGTTTTTCTTTGGTTCTTTCCGAGCGAGACGGGGGAGTTATCAAAGGCAGTTTGCGGAGTGAAAAATACAAAGGAGTGGATGTTTCCGAAGTGGCTCATCAGTTTGGCGGAGGCGGACATAAATTGGCTAGCGGTTTTGAAATCAAGGGAAAAATTTTGGAGGAGGAAAACGGATGGAAGATAGTGTAATGGAATATTAAGGGATGAATGTTGAACTTAAAATCTTAAATTTAAATCCGAATCGCCCCACCTTGAAAAATAAAGGAAAGCATTTTCAAAATAAATTAATTTATAAG
>JAZHDF010000055.1:0-3770 GCA_036584565.1 Candidatus Moraniibacteriota bacterium | reverse complement strand
AAGGTGGAAAAATTTCTCAATATTGATAATCTATACGAAACCGGTCGAATAATTTATGTACACCATTTGGAGCAATCGCTCAAGGCTCACGTTCTTTTTAAAAAAGAAAAAGACTATATCGTTAAAGACGGGCAGGTGATAATTGTGGATGATTTTACCGGTCGGTTGATGGAGGGGCGTCGTTATAGCGAGGGTTTGCATCAGGCGATCGAGGCCAAGGAGGGCGTGGCGGTTCAGAGGGAATCGCGCACTTTGGCGACAATTACCTTCCAAAACTATTTTAGAATTTACAAAAAATTGGCCGGGATGACCGGTACCGCTTTGACCAGCGCCGAAGAATTCGCCAAAGTTTACAAATTGGATGTAATGGAAGTGCCAACGCACAAAAAGATGAGCCGTAAGGATTTGGCGGATATAATTTATAAAACCGAAAAAGGAAAATTTGAAGCGATTGTCAAAGATCTTAAAAAAATAAACGCTACCGGACAACCTGTCTTGGTGGGAACGATTGCGATCGAAAAATCCGAATATCTTAGTTCTCTTTTAACCAAAGCCGGCGTAAAGCACGAAGTTCTCAATGCCAAGCAACATGAGCGAGAAGCGTTGGTTATTGCCAATGCCGGTCAAAAAGGATCGATTACCATTGCCACCAATATGGCCGGAAGAGGGACAGATATAAAATTGGGTGAGGGGGTTAGAGAATTGGGCGGTCTCTTTATTTTAGGAACCGAACGGCATGAAGCTAGAAGAATTGACAACCAGCTCCGAGGGCGAGCCGGCCGACAGGGTGATCCGGGAGTAAGTCAATTTTATGTTTCTTTGGAGGACGAATTGATGCGTCGTTTCGGAGGAGACAAAATGAAGGATATGATGGATCGATTGAAGCTTCCCGAAGATCAGCCGATTCAAAACGCGATTATTTCCAAAACAATCGAATCGGCTCAGTCCAAAATCGAAGGCTTTAACTTTGATATTCGTAAGCATGTTTTGGATTATGACGATGTGATGAATAAGCAGCGGGAAGTAATTTACAAAAAGCGTCGAGAGATTTTGGAAAATAAAAATGTTAAAGACTCTCTTTTGAAAATGATTAGCGAGGAGATAAGAAATACCGTTTCCAAATATGCCACCATCGCCAAAGAAAATTGGGACACCGATTCAATTTACAAAGAATTAAACACCCTGGCACCTTTGGATGAGGCGGCGCAAAAAAGAATTCGTCAAATCGCCACCGATAAAACCAAAAACGAATCACAAAAAATAACCGACGCAATCGAGTTTTTATTCGGAGAATTTAAAAAGAGTCTGGCCCGCAAAGAAAAAGCCTTGGGAGAGGAAAATGTGAAAAATATCGAAAAAGCGGTGATGCTGCAAACAATCGATACGCTTTGGATGAATCATCTGGATGAAATCGATTATTTGCGTCAAGGAATCGGACTTCGCGGTTACGGTCAGCGCGATCCATTAATCGAATACAAAAAGGAATCTTTTAATCTCTTTACTATTTTGATGCACAATATTCGCAATAATATCGTTAATACGATTTTTAAAATTGAAGCAATTTCCAAAGAAGAAGCTCCTCGCCAAACCGAGTATTTACGCTTTAGCGGAGCGGGGGATGAGGTGGAACAATTCGGCGCGCTTAAAAAATTACGCCAAAACGCCAATGAAAATCGCAGTTCCGGAGATGAACCCAAGCGCAAGCCGATTGTCAACGCCAACACCGTTGGTCGAAACGATCCTTGTCCTTGCGGCAGCGGCAAAAAGTACAAGAAATGTTGCGGAAAATAAATTAAGGTATTTTTAATAGGGGTCGTATCGCTTATAAACGATCCGACCCCTAACTTTTTCATTTCATTTTTTAGGATTTATTTTTTCTCTTCGATCTCTTTTAAAATTTTATCGATGAATTTTTCCGGTGAAAGAGTTTGTTGTTTTTCGATTCCGCGAGAACGGACCGTCACCTTTTTGTCTGCGACTTCTTTTTCTCCCACTATCAAGATATGCGGGATTTTTTCCTGTTCTTCTTCTCGGATTCTTTTGCCCAAACTTTCATCTTTTAGGTTTAGATTTACTCGCAAGCCTTTTTGGCGGAGTAACTCTTTTATTTCTTGAGCATATGCGTTGAATTTTTCGCTGACCGGCACGATGGAAATCTGTACCGGAGAAAGCCAAGTCGGAAAAGCGCCGGCATAATGTTCAATTAAAAGACCGATAAATCTTTCAAATGAGCCAAACAACGCTCGATGCAAAACATAAGGTCTTTCGTCTTCACCTTTATTGTTTTTAAAAGACATTTCGAATCTTTGAGGAAGATTAAAATCGAATTGCAAAGTCGAGCATTGCCACATTCGACCCAAACAATCTTTGATCTTAAAATCCAATTTGGGCCCGTAAAAAGCGGCCTCGCCCTCTTCTTCGACAAAGTCCAGTTTTTTTTCCGTCGCTACTTGGCGCAAAACTTTTTCTGTAAATTCCCAGCCCTCGTCATCGCCGGCGTATTTGGAGGTATCATTCGGATTTCGCAAGGAAAGAAATACTTTTACATCTTCTTTTTTAAAGCCGAAAGATTGATAGATAAAAAGAATAAAATCGATAACTTTCTTAAGTTCTTCCTTCACTTGTTCTTTTTGGCAAAAAATATGCGCATCATCCTGAGTAAATCCGCGGACACGAGTTAGTCCCGAAAGCTCACCTTTTTTTTCATAGCGGTAAACGGTTCCGCATTCCGCCCAACGCTGAGGAAGATCGCGATAGGATTTGGGAGCGTTTTTAAAAATTTGAACATGAAAAGGACAATTCATCGGCTTGAGCAGATATTCTTCACTCTCTTTGGCTTCAATTTTATTTTGTCTTTCTTCCAGAGTCTGACCGACTTCAATCGGAGGATACATACTTGAATTGTAAAATCCCCAATGTCCGGAAGTCTCCCATAAATTTTTGCCTCCGATATGCGGAGTCCGAACCAACTCATAATCGTTTTTGAGATGCTCCTTGTACCAAAAGTCTTCGATTACTCGCCAGAGAATCGCTCCCTTGGGGTGCCATAACGGAAGACCCAATCCGACTTTTTCATCAATATGAAACAGATCCAATTCTTTGCCTAATTTGCGATGGTCTCTCTTTTTGGCTTCTTCTAGTTGCCTCAGATATTCTTTTAGTTCTTTTTTATCATTAAAAACTACTCCGTAAATTCTTTGCATTTGAGGATTTTTTTCATCCGCTTTCCAATAGGCGCCGGAAATTTTAGTTAGCTTGAAATCTTGTGGATTTATTTTGCCGGTTGATTCAAGATGCGGTCCGCGGCACAAGTCGGTAAAAGCGCCAGATTTATAGAGAGAGACGGTTGTTTCTCCTTCGTTTTTTAAATCATTGAGAAGTTCGATTTTGTAGGTTTGGTTAAGTTTGGTAAAACTTTCCAGCGCTTCCTCAATGGTTATTTCTCTTTTTTCAAAAGGGCTATCGGATTTGATGATGGCTCGCATTTTTTCTTCGAGGAGTTCAAGGTCTTCGGGGATGAGGGTTCGAGGCAAATCAAAGTCATAATAAAAACCATCTTCGATAGCGGGACCAATTCCAAATTTAGCTTCGGGAAACATTTCCAAGACTGCTCCGGCCAAAATATGGGCGGCGGAGTGTCTTAAGATATCCTTATTTTCATTTTTGTTATTCATAATTTTGCAATAGTTAGTTACTATTAGTTGATATTAATTTAGGGTCTTGTATAGAAGATTCTATACAAATCAATTAAAAATTATTTTAGTTAGCAC
>JAZHDF010000054.1:0-3822 GCA_036584565.1 Candidatus Moraniibacteriota bacterium | reverse complement strand
CGGATCCGACTTTGGTATTGGGGTTAGCTAAGGTCCAATCACTGACATAAGGAGAAGAATCATAAGAGGCTCCGGCCGGAACCGGCATATTGGCATGCGTCTTGGGAGTAATTCTAATTTTAAATTGAGTCTGGGTGGCGGTAATCGGGATACCCGTTCCACCGCTAAAACTCACCGTATTGGAAGACGGATTGGTGACGGCCGAAAAATAGGTGATAGAGCCGTCATTGCTGGTAATCCTTACTTCGCCGATTCCGCTATAAGGCGTACCGGAACCGGCCAAGGTGACCGTCAAAGCGGAAACCGTATCTGTCCCGGTAGTACTCTGCAGAGTAAAAGCGCCGGCGTCTCGAATGCCCGAACCGGGAGCCACTGTCGCACCGGACGGATCAGTTCCACTTCCCAGAGTGATATTGGAAGCCACCATCGGTCGAATCGCCAAAGTATTGGCCACCCAAGTTTCAGTGGCGCTAAGGGTAGCGGTACCGGGATCCTGACTGCTGGCATTCAAATTATAGCCGGCCGAAGCGATACCGGCACCGTGGACTGTTTGATTGTATAAATTTGTTACTTGACCGAGAGAATAATTGGTCGGATAGCTACTGTTGGAAGCGTTGGAATCCCAACCGTAAACCGAGAGCCACAAAGTATCCTCCGCTCCCCAAGAAGGAGTGAGGCTGGGAGAATCGGGATTGACACTGCTACCGGTAGCGGCAGTTCCAACGGCCGGAGCGGCACCGGAATAATGACCGGTGATTCGATAAGAAGTGTGGGCGCTTCCCTGAGAACCGCTAGTAGTCACCGTAATAGTCGTTCCCTCGCTCCCGTCGGCAATCCGATAAGCCGCTGACAACCTGTTGGCGGTACCGTTGGCGGTGCTGAAAAGCCCCGTCCAGCCACTGGGCCAAGTGACAGTATCACTTCCATCATTGCTAAAAGAAACAATCAAAAGATTGCCCGAAGAAATACCGGAAGGTAAATTGACCGTGTGACTGGTAACATTTCCTCCGCTGTTGCCGCTATTGGTGGCAGCGATGGACGGAAAAGCGGCCCAAGCCGAAGAACCGATCGAGAGACCGGAGAAAAGGGTTATTAAGATGAGGGAGAGTTTTAATTTAAAAGACATTTTTTTAATATTCAATGTTCAATAATAATTTTAGAATTATTTATTAATTTCCAAGCACCAAGAAACAAGGATACAAACAAATTTCAAATTAGAATATTCAATTATTTTTTGCTATTATTTTCAGCTTTTGCTATTATGGCGGATAAAATATTTCTTAACTCAATAGCTTCTTTTTTTATATCATCCGTTCTCGGCTCTAATTTTTTATTAGCTTCTCCTATTAATTCCAGCCAATGAATAGTTTCTTTGGCTTCCTTCCTGGATATTTTTAGCCTGTGAATAAAATCCTTTTTTCCCAAAGCATCGTTAGCCTCCCTATAATTAGCACCTATTGATCCGGCTGATCCCACAACTTGTCCGATCAATCTATTATTCATTGAGTTTTTGGCTAAACTGTGACACAACCTTATTACTCTTTTTGCAAATTCCGTTGTTCTACCTTCTAAATCGTATTGTTTTTTGACATCAGTCATGTTTTTAACCTATCAGTCGCGACTGACGGGTTTTAATTTAAAATTTCGAATTTGTTTGCCTGCCTGCGCTCCGTCGACATAGCCTTTGGCGGCGTACGACCGGTAGGCAGGGAAATTGTTTCTTGTAATTTGTTTCTTAAATAATATTTTAACATTGAATGAATATCGCCTGCCCGCAGTTGCTACAGCGTTTGCAGGCGGGGGTATTGAGTATTGAGTATTTTTTTACAGATCCTTAATTCGCTAATAAAGAATAAAAAATTAAAAAATCATTACTTCTTAATTTTTGAAACTTTTTTTATTTTTCTCACCCAATTGTTTAAAATTATTTTTAGAAACAATCGATCTGCCCAATTCTTTTTCAAGCTCCTTCCTGGCGTTACCGG
Organism: Candidatus Moraniibacteriota bacterium; assembly: GCA_036584565.1. Taxonomy (GTDB): domain Bacteria; phylum Patescibacteriota; class Minisyncoccia; order Moranbacterales; family UBA9337; genus UBA9337. The sequence goes on along the minus strand of JAZHDF010000054.1, from coordinate 1,837 downwards.
CTACCCTTCCTCCTCGATTAGCATCTTGTTTTAATTTTAAAATTCCCTCTGATTTTTCTGTGCGATGAATTTCTGTTGTTGAACGCTCACCAAGCATAGTAAAAATCAATTCAAAATCGTCCATATGATCACGCAGATTTTCTCGCCCAAGACCTTTCAGCTTCTTATATTCACTTGGCGTTACACCAAAACTAGCTTTGGAAATTTCTGCTGTCAAAATCTCGTACTCTCTCCTTTCCCTTGCTCCTCGCTTTTTCCATTCATCAGTCAATTCTTCGCGAATAGCAATGCCACGCATCCGTTTTTCAATCCAGTTATCGCTATAGCCCTTTAGTTTATATAATACTCTGGTACGTTTGGTCGCTAACTCAGGATCTTCTATTTCCTGAATTCTTTCATATCCGACTTTGGCCAACCAACGTTTTAAAGGTTCTGCTTTCGGAGATGGAATTGACTGGGCTATTCGAAGCATCCCTTCTGTGTTGGCACAATCAGTTTTTCGCATTTTTCCGTCAGGAGCAAGCAATTTCAACTGTCGACAAATTGTCGACAGTTCAATTCCGTCTTCATCAATCACTCTAATTTTCATTTTATACCAATAATCTCGAGCATTCAAACTATCCGTTAAAACCGCTATTACATCTACAACTGAAAAATACCATTCATTATTATAAATAGTTTTCCGAACTTCTTTGCCCTTAAAAATTGCTATTTTTGTGTTATTCATATTTTCAGTTTTAAGTCTCGAGTATTGGATATTGAGTATTTAAATCTTTTTTGATAACTCGTTAACCCATTAATACATTAACTAAACAATAAACAATTTCTATATTTAAAACCTACAAAACTTAGAACAATTTCAACATCCAGAACATTCTTTTTTTATACTTTATAAACTTTATGAACCTTAAAAACTTTATAAACTTCCCTATTTAATTTTTTCAACTATTTCCCACCCAAAAACCTGTCCCTCGAACGGTTGCCCCTTTAGCAAGACATTCATATCGCTAAAACCGATTTTTTCGAGATTGATTTTGTATTTTCGAGCCGCGACCACTCTGGTCAGATCATCCGGATTCCTTTCCTCTTTTTTTTGTTCCTTCATCATTTTTTGCTGTTCTTCGGGCAGAGTTTTGATATCGATTTCTTCTTTGACTTGTTCGGTTATTTTTTGGGCTTCTTTTTCGTTGAGTTTCATTTTTAGAATTAAATAGCTGACTTTTTCGCTATCGGACCACTGATGATTTTCTTCATACACGCCGACCACATAGCCTTTTTTCATCGAACTTCTCTTGTCTTCTTCGGGGTCGGAGAGTTTGTCATCGTAGGTCTTGACCAAGACTTGATAAGTTTTGGTTTCACCTCCATTAAATATCTTTTGGATGACAAATTTGTTGACCAGCCAAAAAATCCCGCCCAAAAGAGCGATTACGCCCAACACAAAAACGATTAAACGCCAGTATTTTAATAACATAGTTTTGCTCCCTATTTCCCCCTCTCCCCTTTGGGGGAGATGTCTCGACTTAATCTTTCGAGACAGAGAGGGTGAGAAGGGAAAAATAAAGATAGTTCTAATTATTATCTTGTTATATTATAGCATAAAAAAATGGATTTTTCCACTTCAAGCTATTATCTATAAACTTCAATATGTCATCTCAAGCTCCAGTGTGTCATCTCAAGCTCCAGTGTGTCATCTTGAGCGGAATGAGCGACTAGCGAATGAAGTCGAGAGATCTAGATTTCTCCACTTCTAATTTTTGAGTACAAAAATTATTCGGTCGAAATGACAGATCAAGGGCGTAAAAAATAACACACAGTGTGTCATCTCGACTAAATA
>JAZHDF010000053.1:0-3850 GCA_036584565.1 Candidatus Moraniibacteriota bacterium | reverse complement strand
TTGACCTTATTGAGAAGCGCGTAGGCGTGCGAAGCAGGGAGACAGCGTATCCCGATAAAATATTTTAGCAATTATCTCGGTGGAGATTCAACCTCCATTATGGAGGTTGAATCTCTGCTGTTTAGAAATTTTTTATTTTTTAAAAACAGATTTTAAAATATCTATTCTTGGTTGGGGATAAGCAGAAAAAAGTCCTCCCAACAATACCCAAAAAGCCCATTGTAGAGCGGTATTGCGCAAGATGTTGTCGGCAAAGCTCATAAAGTATAAAGCTAAAGCGATACCGAGAAATAAAAGGTATAAATTTTTGGAAAAATTTTCCGATGATTTTTTGAAGCCAAAAAAAAGAGTTAACAACAAATTGGATATTAAAATCAAGTACGCACTCAAGCCGATTAAACCGTTTTCTAAGAGAATTTTTAAATAATCGTTATGCGGATCGGGTGAGCCGAGTTTTTCTCCCCGACGATCAAGAATTACACTATTGGCGGTTCCCAAACCGTGGCCGCCAATAACTTTTTCCTGAGAGTAATGAAGGGCGTCTTTCCAAAGATTGATGCGCCAAGTAATGGAACTAAAAGGGTCATATTCGAAAAGGTTGTTTATTCGAGTTTGAATCGGCGGAATGAGGAGATAAAGCAAAAACATTCCCAGTAAAGAGGCCAATAATAATTTGCGGTAGCGTACAATTCCGAAAAGAATAATGATAATTAAAAAAACTACCCAAGCTCCCCGGGTGTAGGTAAGGAGCAGGAGAATAAAAAGATAAATGAAAATAATTTTTAAAAAAGAAGAATAAAAAAGTTTCTTCGGGCGCTCGAGAATTAAAAGGACTGAAAGAGCAAGAGGGATAATGAGATAGTAAGCAAGTAAATTTGGATGAGCAAAAGTGCCAAAAATACGATTGGAAATATTTTCGTCGATAATGGTCATTCCCGTGTGGTTAAAAAATTGGAAAAAAGCTACCAAGCCGGGTATGAGGGCGGAAAGGACGATAATCAAAATTAGCCTTTTCAGCTCGGCAGGATTTTTTATTAAGATAAATCCCAAACAGTAGAGAGAAAAAATGCTCAAAATTCTAAGCCATTCAATCAAACTGAGAGAGAGATAAAGAGAATAAAAAATGGAAATAAAGCTCAAAAAAATAAAGAGTAGCCAAGATTTTTTTAAAGGTATTGCGGAGAATTTTTTTAGATTGGTTAGTGATATAAGAAAAGAGAAAGAAATAATCAAAACAGCTGATAGAGAGGCGATATTTAAGGAGAAATTTCCCCAGGAAAAAACAGCCTGATGGGTAAAGATATCCAGGGTGGGGCGAACAAGGAGCAATAAAAATAAGCCGTAAAGAGGTTTGGTAAAAATAAAGAAAATAAGCAAAATTCCGAAAATAATCAGGAGCGCCTTGACGGGTTCAAGGAAAAAAAAGAGCCACCAAAGAAGACCGAACAAAGCAGCTATTCCAATCGGATAAAATAAGATTTTTTTATTTGACATAAGGGTCATTTTGTGATATTTTTTCCAGTTAACGGAGTCATTTAAATTACGGTTAATAATAGACCAAAACCATGAAAAAGACAAGTCTAAGAGAGGCGGTTATTGCTATAACCTACAAATGTAACTCCCGTTGTCGGATGTGTAATATTTGGCAAATAAAAGAACATTGCGGAGAGTTAAGTGCTGAAGATTTTTTGCATTTACCCTCAGATTTAAGGGATATAAATATTACCGGCGGAGAGCCTTTTTTGAGAGAGGATTTGAATGAAATAATTCAGACTATCAGCAAACAGTGTCCAAAAGCCAATATAATTATTTCCAGCAACGGTTTTGCCACTGATCTGATTCTTTCCAAGATGAAGCAACTTTTAAAAATCAAGCCGAATATAGGAGTGGCTATTTCAGTTGACGGAATGGGAGAAAAGCACAATGAAATCAGAGGGGTAAGTGGCGGTTTTAAAAAAGTTTTAAAAACCTTAAACGGTCTGCGAGAAATTGGAGTAAGAAGTTTAAAAATCGGTTTTACTATCGGGGATTATAATGCCGGAGAATTAAAAAAGGTTTACAGTCTTTCGAAGAAGTTGGGGACCGAATTGAGTTTGACAGTGGTGCATTCCAGTGAAAATTATTTTGGCAAAGAGAATGCAATAAAAGAAAAAGGGGAGATAATCGAGGCTTTGAATTGGTTGATAAAAAAAGAGCTTTCTGCTTGGCATCCGAAAAATTGGGCGCGGGCTTATTTCGCTTACGGAGCAAGGGAATTTATTAAAACCGGAGAAAGGACTTTGCCGGATTACTCCGGGATCTTGAGCGTTTTTATTGATCCGCAAGGAAATATTTATCCTTGTGATGTCTCCAGTTTTAAATTGGGAAACTTAAAGAATTCTGAGGATATAAAAAAAACAGAAATCTTGCAGCCTAACGGTTGTGAAAAAAGTTGGATGATTTGCACAGCTCGGCAGTCGATTAAGAAGCATTTTATCAAGGCAGGTTGGTGGATTATTGCGCATAAGTTTTTAGGTCGGAAAATATAAATTTCATTTTTTATGAAGATTTTGCTAATTAATAAATTTTATCATCTAAAGGGCGGAAGCGAAAAACATTTTTTTGAATTAAAAAGTGTTCTCGAGAATGCGGGTCATGAGGTGATTGTTTTGAGCACGGAAAATAAAAAAAATTTTCATTTCGGAAAAAATGAATATTTCATTTCGGAACTGGGGATGAATTTGAGAAATTTCATCAATGGCTTTAAGCTTTTTTATAATTCCGAAGCTGTCGGAAAATTAAAAAAAATAATCAGTGAGCATAAAATCGATATCGCCCACCTGCACAATGTCAGTCATCATTTTTCTCCGTCGATTATCAAGTTTCTCAAGGAGAATGATATCCCGACAGTGATGACGGTTCATGATTATAAATTAATTTGTCCAAATTATAAACTTTTTAATAAAGGAAAAATCTGCGAGAAATGTCGAGGCGGAAAATTTTATCATTGTGCCTTGAATAAATGTGTCAAACAATCTTATTTGGGAAGCTTGGTAATGACTCTGGAATCTTATTGGGCTAAATGGAAAAAATATTATGATTGCATTGATATTTTGGTTGCTCCCAGTCGGTTTATGCAAAATAAGTTAATTGAAAACGGTTTTAGGCGGGAGAAAATTAAATATATTCCTAATTTTTTGGATAGCTCTGCGCAAAAAAACAAAACTTTCGGAAGAAAAGAAAGATATATTCTATTTTCCGGTCGTCTTTCTGTGGAAAAAGGTTTGGAATTTTTGATAAAAACTTTTTCTAAAAATGACGATAAAAAATTAATTTTGAAAATAGCTGGTCGAGGAGAAGACGAGATTTATTTAAAGAAACTGGCAAGGGTTTTAAAAATGGAAAAAAGAATTATCTTTTTAGGCTATCGGTCGGGGGCGCAATTAAGGGAGTTAATTAGGGAGTCGCTTGCGGTTGTGGTTCCGTCTGTTTGGTTTGAAAATGCGCCTTATTCTATCTTGGAAGCTTACGCGCAAGCTAAGGCGGTTATCGCTTCTGATTTGGGCGGTATCCCGGAGTTGATTAAATATGGCGAAACCGGCTTGATTTTTAGGCACGGAGATGAAAAAAGTTTGGCTGAAAAGATTCGATATATATCGAGGAATTCTATTAATCTCGAAAAAATGGGGGATTCCGGTTTAAAATTTTTAAACGATGAGTTTAGTTCTGTAAATTATTATAAAAAGTTGATGGAAATCTACCATCAGGCAATCAGTTTGAGCCAAAAAAAGATTGTTAACATTGCAGCAAAGGAGGTTACATTTTAAAAATAGAAAAGTAAGATAAAAGGTTAATTTTATCTTAAAGTTCT
>JAZHDF010000052.1:0-3901 GCA_036584565.1 Candidatus Moraniibacteriota bacterium | reverse complement strand
TTAGCATCATATGGCTATTATATCATAGCTTCTGATGGTCTAGAGCCTTATAAATAAAAAAAATAATGTAGCTGTAATAATAATGTATCGTACGAGGTCTTTCTTATTTTTTTGGTTAAAATATAAATTTAGCATAATTTAATAATAACATATTTATTTTTATCATCAAAATCTAATATTTAGTCGGGGCCGTCCTGTAAATGTCCTTTTTTTATTTCTAAAAAATCATTAATTCTAACTCTTGCATTATTTTTATTAAATTTAAAGTTCTGAACATATCCACTAGCTAGAGCTAGTAAAATAAGGCCTAAAAAAGCCTTATTTTTTAATACCCCTTATGGTATTTCGAACTCGTGGTATACTTAAAATACAAAGTTGAAGTATGATCAATAATTCTCATATAAATGAGTTATGTTTAATTATTTTTTAGAATTCAAACACTTTTATACTTATAATTATAATTTTTTACTATGAAAAATCGTGAATGGCATGAGGAAAAAATCGTTTCAATTGATTTCGATGGGGTTCTATCACAATATGATGGCTGGAAAGGCGAAGATGTTACTGGAAAACCTATAGAGGGAGCGAATGATTTTATTTTAAGTTTAATAAAATCCGGGTATCAACCCGTCGTTTTTACAACCAGAAATCCTGAACTAATTTCAAATTGGCTTAATGAGTTTGGTTTTCCAGATATAGAAGTTACTAATACAAAATACCCTTCGCTAGTATATATTGATGATAGGTGTGTTAAATTCGATGGCGATTTTTCAAAACTGGTTGATAATTTGAAAGACTATGACATTTATTGGAGAAAGAAAGATTATAAAATATTTGATGATTTAAAGGATTCTAAAAAATAACTCTGAAATTTTCCTTTGGAACATTGAACTAAATTTCATCCCTTCATGGAATATAATAAGAATTATGAGGTTCCGAAGTCTTGCAGACTTTTTCACCCAAATCGTCCTACGCACAACTTCTCATAATCCTGACGTTGCTTGAAATTCTCTTTTATTTATTAAATATAATTTTATAAACCAAATTCACCGTTGTGCATCGAGTCAGTTTCAGAAGTTGGTTTATTTCTTTTATAACCAAATCAATATTTAAATTAAGACCATTTACAGGATGTTTAAACTTTTAGTATATTGTGATAAAATTAAATTACTTAAATTTAAATAAAAATAAAATGATAAATAAAAAAACTTTATTTTTAACACTGGCCATTATTGTAGTTATTATTGTTGCAGTAATAATTTTAATAATGATTACTTGGAATGAAAATCAAAAAATGTTACCAAATAAGATAAGTCAACAAGAACTTATCCAAGAAACACAAACGGGAGCAAAAAAACAAGAATTAAATAATACTCCCACTAAAAATAAAATTGAAGAAATTTTAAATAAATGGAACCTCTCTTTTCAGTTACCAAGTGAAAATTGGGAATTTGATGAAATGGATGAATCGGAAGATAATGTTGTTTATTTTTTTACGAACAAAAATGGTTATAAAAACAGTGATGGTGAAATAATTTACCCTTCTATCGGATTTATGTTTGAAGAGCTCGAAGAGGAAGTTGATGCAATTTATTATTCTATGAAGTTTGAAAAATATAATAAAAATACAAAATCTTATTTTACTAATGAAGACGGTCTTATTAGATTAAAAAATGCTTTTGGTATTGTCGCTGTTCAAAGTGAATACAATGGAGGGAAGGAGCATACAATGAAAATAGTTTATGCAGTAAATAAAAAGAATGGAATATTCATAGTTATGGATTCTACAACAGACGTTTTTGAAAAAGTAGAAACTGATTTTGATTTTGTGCTAAAATCACTAAAATTTAACGACCAAGAGTAATTAAATTAAGTTAAAGTCAAAATTAAAAGCTAAGGCAACCCTTAATTAGCAATGTTTATATCTCCTAATCATTCAAAAGTTTGAAAGCCCTGCCTGTCGGCAGGTGTCCCGCCAAGCGAGCTACGAAAAACTCAAAAAAGACTACCTTTGCAGGATAGTCTTTTTTGCTTCGTGGCACAGTCGGATTTAATAAAATTATATAATATTTTTTTTGTGGTATAATCTAAATATAAAAAAGTAAAACAATAAAGTGAATCAAATTAAAAAAGGAAATATTGCTATAATGGCATTTATTATTGTGCTTGTTGCGATAACCACATCTGCGTTAACTTGGATTTTTGCAAAAATAAATTTAGTTTCAGATCAAAATCGACATAAAATTGTCAATATTGAACAAGACGATATGGAGAAGCAAAATTTGTTTACCGGAAGCTACAAGCTTCAAGATGATATTTGCTCAGAAAGCAAATGCCTTTTTTATGAGTACAATAAAAATACTAATGATTTTTCGGAAGGATGGCCAATAGGAATTATCAAGATAAGAGGATATTATAAAAAAGATACAGAAAATAATAAAATTCTCCCAATTGGGTGTGATAAAGTAGATGCTTCCATGGGCTGTATCGAATATGAGGCAGAAAAGTGCGATAGGTTTGTCGTTACGGATGGCTACGAAAAGATAGCGCCATCATTTGGTCGTGCAGAAGATAAGACTATTAAAATAAAGCTAGAAGGACTCAGTGAATCAGAAGAAGAGATAATAGGCGAAGGATATTCTCCAATTTCAGAAATGGATAAGGATGTTATATTAAAATCAAATAAGGATAAAGAGATCCAACTAGTATTGCTTGCACTTAAGCCCGAATTAACTGCTGAAGCTGATTATTGTTATTCGGGAGTGCATATTTTAAAGGTTATTGAATAGTCAATGGAGTTCTGTTGATATCTCTAAGATAAGGCTTAAATTAGCCTTGTTTTTTGTTGTCTGGAATTTGTTCAAATCAAAGGCTTAAAAAATAAAAAACATTTCTTGATTCGGGGTTAATAAAAAGAGCCACCACGCAAACCTGCGTGGTGGCTGGGAATCAATTTTTATTTATCCTCCAGAAGGATGGTATTGATGATGGTTTGCAGTGCCGCGGCTCGCTTTGCCTCATCCGAGAGGACAATTTCGACCGAAAGTGTATCTATTACAATATTCACCTTTGGATCACTGTCAATCCCGGCCCCCCTCTTAATTATGCATTGGCCGGGGCTGAGACCTCGGACAAAAACCGTGTTTTTGTCTTGATCGCCGACTACTTCGCAAACGGAAGAATCGGACACAATTGTCCAGTAATCAACTGCGTCTTTTACTGTTACATTGTATTCCGCGGTTTGGCCGACGACTATTTCCGCCGGTCCTGTCAGGGGGGTGTTTTTTAAAACTATGGGCAACTCCCAATTTACAATGAGGCTGCATTGACCGCCGTAAATTACGGGATTTATAGGCTGTTGAAACGAAGTTGGCATCCTGAAGCGCATATAAAATTTAACATTAGCCGGATCTCCGACGAAAGGCTCACTTATCGTGGCCCTGTTAAATAATATAGCCGCTTCTTCGGTGGGTGTTCCGACGAAGGCAGTTAAACCGTAAGTATTCCCGCTGACAAAACTGTATTTTGGAACCAGTCCGGTAATTGTCGCTCCCCTGGGTATTGCCGAGGGGGTAAAATAAACGTAATAGTCTGTATTTGTCCGATAGATTTTTGGGCAAACTCCTAGAATAGTTTCCCCCCCGTCTCCCCCAATGACGGGAGAAGGTGTTCCCAAAAATACCGATACCAATAACACCATCAAAGTTGTCATTTTTCTCATGCTAAATCTCCTTCGACAATTTTTATTGTTTAACTTCACCTTAAAAAAGAACTCTTTTTTATTCCGTGTGTTGGAGAACAATAACACGCTAAGACTTTTTTGTCAAGATTAGCGCGAAAGATATCAATAGAAGATATAATACATATTAGGATTTTCTTTAAAATAATTATTAGACGTTTT
>JAZHDF010000051.1:0-4077 GCA_036584565.1 Candidatus Moraniibacteriota bacterium | reverse complement strand
CCTATAGAGAGATTAAATGAATTGGCGAGTGTAAACTTGACGCTGCAATGTTACACAATTTGACGAATCGGTTAAAATAGGGTAAAATCTTTAAGAAAGTTTTTTGAAAAAATCAACCCATGGGGTGAAAATATGGAAGCTTTGAAATTAATCATGTTTCAAGACAAGATTTCGCCAAGTCGGCGAGAGGAGGTTTTGTCTTTTTTAAAATTAGCCTTGAAAAAAGAAAAACTTTTTATGAAAGTCAGAAACTCATTAAAAAAATCCGATCAATATTATGCCGAGTTCTTTATCGGAGAAATTAGAAAAATATTTCTTCTGGAAATCGACCCGAATTCTATAAAAGAATTGCTTAAAATCGCAATCATCTCGGTTGCTCGAGATTATTATTTTCAGAAGGTAAAATCGGATACGATTGATCTTTTGAGAGAGGGTTCTTCAAAAGAGTATGCCGAAAAGATATTTAGGGACAGATTCGGTCGGGAGTTGTCCCGGCATGACATAAATTTGGCTGTCGAATACGGCGCGCATGATTGGAGGCACAAGGAGAGATGGTGAGATTTCACCGTCTCTCTCTTTTTTTTATTTTTCAAACAAAAAAATCCCCAGAGGGATTTTTTTAAAGTTTTAGGCTTTATTCAGGGTACGGATACAGCGGGTGCAAATATTTTTCTTTTGTCCGTCGATTTTCTTTTGCTGAATATTGACCTTAAATTTTCTTTTGGTGGCAATATTGGAATGACTTCGGGAGTGTCCGGAAGTGGTTCCTCTCTTGCAGATTTCACAAGTTCTACTCATAATATTATAGATATTTCACGAATCAAAATCCTTGGCCGACACAGCGTCAAATCCGGATTCCGGTTCTAGAATTTGTTTGCCTATTTACAAAATATAGATTATCATAGTAAGAGGATTTTGTAAAGAGAAACCTAATTTTTAAAGAATATGTCAGGAGAATTTATTTTAATCATTTTTCAGGTCGTTATTTTGATAATGGCCGTAGTGGTGCATGAGGTGGCGCACGGGTTGATGGCTTATCGCTTGGGCGATCCGACCGCCAAATACGCCGATAGATTGAGTTTAAACCCGGTTAAGCACTTCGACCCCTGGGGCTCTTTTATCGTGCCTCTTTTTATGATTATCGTCTTTAAATTCGGGTTCGGTTGGGCCAAACCGGTTCCTTATAATCCCTACAATCTTAGAGATCAAAAAACGGGACCGGCTTGGGTGGCTTTGGCCGGACCGGCTTCCAATATCATAACCGCTATAATTTTCGGTTTGGGAGCCAATCTGATTCCTTTGAGTTTTGTGGTCAAAAAGAGTATCAGTCAAAGTATTTTTGATTATGAAAATTTAATTCCCTTACTGGCCGGTTCTTTCGGAGCGATATTTTTTTGGATTTTTCTGATGATTATGACGATCAATATTTTCTTGGCGGTCTTTAACTTGATTCCGATTCCGCCCTTGGACGGATCAAAAATTCTTTTTGCTTTTGTTCCGATCGGAGAGCAAAAAAAGCTGGCCTTGGAACAATTCGGTTTCGTATTTCTTTTGATTTTTATCTTTTTCTTTTCGGAAGTACTAGCCTTTTTGCTTTACAACGTTTTGTCAATATTTTTTAAATACGTTGTTGGGTTATAAAAATTTTTTTATCGATTCAAAAATATGCAAGCAGAAAACATAATAAAAAAAACGGAAATTTCCGTGGTGGTGCCGATTTTTAACGAAGAGGAAAATGTCGAAAAACTTCATACCAAGATAAAGGCGGAATGTCTCAAATTGGGAAAGACTTTTGAGATTATTTTTATCAACGACGGCTCAACCGATAAAACGGTCGAAAAGTGCCGGAACTTGAGTCCGCTCAAACTGATAAATTTCAGGAAGAATTACGGTCAAACCGCCGCTTTTGATGCCGGTTTTCAGGCTTCTCAAGGCGAGGTGATAATCACTATGGACGGCGATTTGCAAAACGATCCGTCCGATATGATCAAACTTTTGGATAAAATGAAGGAAGGTTTTGACGTGGTGAGCGGTTGGCGATTCGAGCGCAAAGACTCGCTAAGCAAAAAAATATTTTCTCGCGGGGCCAATTTATTGCGCAAGGTTTTTATGCAGGATAAAATTCATGATAGCGGTTGCAGTCTCAAGGCGTATAAGCGGGAATGTTTTGATGATTTGGAATTATACGGAGAAATGCATCGCTTTATCCCGGCCCTTTTGGAAATTGACGGTTTCAAAGTCGGCGAGGTCAAAGTTTCTCATCATCCGCGAGTTTTCGGGGTAACCAAATATAATTGGAAAAGAGCTTTTAAGGGTTTTGTGGATATGATTTCGATTTGGTTTTGGCGCAAGTTTGCCAATCGTCCCTTGCATCTTTTCGGGGCTTCGGGAATGATTCTTTCTTTTTTGGGCGGAATTATTTTGATCTGGATGTTTGCGGAAAAAGTTTTTTGGGGAGAATCGATCGGGGAGAGGATTTGGCCGATGATGGGAGTGATGCTGTTGCTGGTGGGGGTGCAATTGTTTATTTCCGGCCTCTTGGCGGATATTTTGATCAAAAACTATTTCAAAGCCAAAAATCATCGCGGTTATAATATCCGTGAGATAATCGAAAATTAAACTTCAATCTGTTTTTTTAGAAGTACTTACTTGAGTACGTACTCAAGTAAGTACTTTTTTATTTTTTCCGGAGTAAAAAATTTAATTTTAGAAAAAAGATTCTTGAATTATGAAAATAAAATTTTTACAGGTTATTGACAAAAAATATACAATGTGTAAAATAAGCTGTGTATGAATAATCAATTCGCAAAAAACATTTTTATCGTCATTATTCTGCTACTGACCTCGGGAGGCCGGCTTGTTTTTGCGGGTAAAAAAGGATAAAAAAACTTTACCAATAAAAACGAATCGACCTCCGCCAAAGGGTCGGTTTTTTGTTCTTTGAAAATAAGTTTGAAGTAAAAATCATTAAAATCAAAAAAGGGGAGGCGCACCATGTATCAGGGAGGGGATGTTTTTTCAAGGGTGGTTATTTTTTGTCCGGCTGAAGAAGCCGGTCGAGAGGAGTGCCTTGAGGCCATAGCTTCCAAATCTTGTCCTTTTATCAGGGAGGGTAAATCAAAATTTTATCGATGTGAAAAAGTTTGTGAAAGAGTACTGGCTCCCAAAAGCTTGATCAGGAGAAGATTATGAAAGATATTGAAGATATTGAGGGAAGAATTTTGGAAGAATTTTCAAATTATCTCGATGAAGGACTCTGTTTGGTTATTCGAGTTTTGCCTTCCGGTCGATTGAGAAATCACAGTCGGAATCCTTTGGTTCAAAACGAAACAGAGCTCTCCAGGGAGGATATTTTCCTTCAATGCGTCGGGGCGATGAATCTCAATCCTTCCATCCCGGTCTTTGTTGTTTTCAAAGACAGGAGCGGTCAATTTGGTGTTCAGCAGTTTGACGGAACGCCCAACTCGATTTTTGGAGAAAACGCTTATGTGCGACAATGAAAGATTGGAAGAAAAAATTTTAAGAAAATTTCCCACCTTGACCAGTCGGAGAGGTTACGGAGGAGTAATCGCTATCACAAAATTGGGCAATCCGGTCATTGTATGTTCCGGAACTGTTCGGATCGACGAGGAGGTTCAAGGAAGAAGCGTCCTTGAAATAAAGTGTCTGGAGTCCATCTTGCTCAGAGAAAGAGTCTTTATTCTCTGGCGAGATTTTTCTGATCGGGTTTTCATCCGGGAATATGTGGGCAAGTCTATTCTTCAAAAAAATGAAAATGGAGAAGTTGAAATGAAAAAAGAAAAAAAAGATGAAGAAGTTTTCTTTGAAAGCAGTGCCGGAGATGCCGGAATCGGTCATATTGACAGGATAAATTCCGGAAAAAAAATCAATCCGGCCGGGGAGAGTAGACGGTTTCAAATCCCCACAGATGAGTATCGGGGGCCGACAGTCGTCTGCAAAAGTTCGGTTTCTTGAAGGGATTTTGGCAAGCCCCGGGTCGATCATCGTATCGACTCGGGGCATTTTTTATTTGTTAACATTGCAGCAAAGGAGTTTACATTTTAAAAATAGAAAAGT
>JAZHDF010000050.1:0-20614 GCA_036584565.1 Candidatus Moraniibacteriota bacterium | reverse complement strand
AAAATTATTTTAGTTAGCACTTTTAAAATATCACGATTTCTGTTATTAAACCTAAACTCCGATTCTTTTAGATAATAATAAAATCTTTTTCTGGGTATTCCGTTATGTTTTCTCATCTTTCTTTTCACATAAGACCAAAAAGATTCTATTCCGTTAATATGATTATGTTTTCTGGCAAATTCCTTGGAATGATTGATTCTGTGATGTTTATATCCCGAGAAAACCAAACCGTCATAACTTCTCCATTTATCAGTATAGACATTACTCTTGGATTTCTCCACTAAATCCGCGATAATCGGTATTAAACTCTTTCTGGAAGCGTCCGGAATTACTCGAGTGTAAACCTTGCCGTTTCTTTTAAGAATACCGACAACGGGAATTTTCTTTTCTACCGATCTGCCCCTCTTATCTCCCGCATGCCTTGAACCGAAATATGATTCATCGATTTCTATTTCTCCCGACATTTTATTAATTGTTTTCTCCTGATATTCGGCTATCTTTTCTCTGAACAATTGATAATATCGATTAATCGTATGTCGATTCAAGTTCAATAATTTTGAAGCTTGAGTGGCAGTTAATTCATTAGCAAAGCACTTCAATATTTTTTTAATTTTGTAGTTGCTTAATTTGCTATATTTCATGGTCTTTTTTAACAGTATAGCATAAATTTGCTATACAAGACCCAATAATAAATAATGTTATAAAAAATATGGTGTTGGTATTATTTAATAATTTAAGCGAAAAAGACAAGTCTGGAGCCATTGAAAACCTCATCTGCGAAAGCACCCCTCGACAAGATTTTTTTCTTTTGGTTATCCTATCCGTACTGATGGCCACTTTCGGATTGCTAATAAACAATGTGGCGATTATAATCGGCAGTATGCTAATCGCTCCGATGCTTTATCCTATTATAAGCTTATCTCTCGGAATAATAATGGCCGATTCCAGACTTATTTCCCGTTCCTTTTACACGGTAATCAAATCCTCGGCTTTTGGAATAGCCGTCTCCGCTCTGGTAACTCTCTTTTTTAATTCCGACTTCCAGATGAATGCCGAGATCGCCTCTCGCACGGAAACTTCAATGGTTTATTTTTGCGTAGCTTTTATCGCCGGCTTAGCCGCCTCTTTTGCCCTTATCAAGCCGCACCTCAGCGAAACACTGCCCGGAATCGCCATCTCCGTCGCCATCATCCCTCCTTTGGCCGTAACCGGGATAGGCATCGCCAGATTTGATTGGAATATAATCAGCAATTCTTTTTTGCTTTTTCTGACCAATATCGCCGGGATAATTTTTGCCAGTATGTTTGTTTTTTCCATGATGCATCTTTATGTTGCCAGAAACGCCGCCAAAAAAGCGGTAGAGAAAGAAGAGCTTGCCGTCAAAAAAGAGGAAGCGAAGGCGGAAAAGGAGCAAGCCCAAGACTCTTTTAAAAAATAATAAAAAAATTAAAAAACAGCTTCTTTGGATAGAGCTGTTTTTTATCTTGAAATATTTTTGAAATAAAAAATACCCGATTTTTATTTCCAATTCATAACCGTGATGGTAAGTTGCAGAATTGTCGCAAAAGAAACCCACAAGAGATATGGCACATTTATCCAGGCCACCCATCTCATCTGCGGATAGATAACCGTCATCGCCCAAATCAATGTCCCCAAAATCAACAGAATATCAATAGAGGCCAAGAGATTATTTTTTAGCCCGAACTGCAAAGGGGTAAAAGCAAAATTAAAAACCAAATTCAAGGCAAAAGGCAAAGCCACCCACCAAGATAGTTTACCCGCAAAAGCTCGATAAAAAACCGTCCCGAAAGAAATCGCGATCAGAATATAAAGAAAAGTCCAAACCGGACCGAATAGCCAACCCGGTGGAGACCAGACGGGCTTAATTAGAGTTGCGTACCAATTGTTCATAGTTGTTTTCTTAAATTATTTTTTACCCTTTGATTTTATAAATATTTATAATCCCGACAATAACCATTATCAGTCCGATTCCTTGCGCTCCGGGACTATCGTCATGTTCACCGAAAACTATCATGAATACACCAAGCGCTATGGCAAAAATGGATAATATGATTCTAGGTTGTTTGTTCATAAATAATTTCGCTGAGGCCGTTTTTCGGCGTTGGCCTTTTAATTTTTAACCGGCTGCAAGCCCGCTCCGGCACGATTCGATTCGTTGTCCGTTATTTCCCCGATTTTCTTCTATTGCATTCTTTGCAAAGCATCTGGCAATTTTCAGGGGTTGTTTTTCCGCCTTCATGCCAAGGTTTGATGTGATCCGCCTCCATTTCTCCGATTTCAAAATGCTCACCACACTTCGGACAAATTCCATTTTGCCTTTCATAGGCTTCTCTTTTAATTTTATCGGTAAAGGCGCGAATGGACAGATATTTTTCCTGTCTTGTTAAAACATATGGATAAATTCCCGATTTCTTTGTCACATCTTCATCTTGCATCAGCTCCTTGATTTCCGTTTCCAACTTATCCGCATCAAATTTTTTATCTTTAAATTCATTATAAAGTTCGCCCCAATTTACACCGGACATCTCTTTTCGATAATTTGGAAAAACTTCTCGCACCCAATGAATTACGTTTTGAAAATATTGCCATAGTTCATCCGCATTTTCATCTTGCTGATGTTTGGCCATATATTCTTCAATTTCTCCATTGCTTATCCAAGAAATTGCCGTTTCCAGATATTCCTGCCTGATGGGAGAACCCGTGATTAATTGTCCGCCGTCATTGGCAAGCAAATACGCCGCACAATTGGATTTGCTGAATTTCAGTTTGGCATCCGAAAGCCACGGTCCGGTATAAACGGCATTTCTAAGTTCCTGTGGAAATAATTTTTCACCGGCAATATTGATAATTTTAAACCAATCCAACTTTTCTTTGTCATTTCCCTCACAATGATATATCATCAAATCATAATTTAAAATTTGTTCTTGCTCTTCTTTGGTTAAATTATGAAACATTGCGATTCTGCCGTTAAATTCAATGGAAAAATCTCCATTAACAAATTGAGCGATACTGATTGTTCTTTGTTGTCCGTCAAGCACTTCAAAATTTCCATCTTCTTTTTTTACCCAATACATCACATTCAAGGGAAAACCGTTTTTAACAGTTCTGATTACCTCATCTCGTTGCTTGCCACTGTAAACAAATTCTCTTTGATATTTTGGACGAATATCCAATTTACCGCCAAAAGCGGACACGCCTTCTTCGGCGCTATCTTTATAGTCTTTTACAACTTCCGCAATTTTAATTTTGTGCAGATCTATCTTCATATTATTTTTTCTTATGCTTAATTTTTTTCTCAATTTTATTTATAGATTTCAAATAGTCTCTTTCGGCTGACGACAGGGTTCTTACTTGATATTTACGATATTCTTTTTCGGCTTTTTCCATTGCTTTTTTATGACTTATTTCGCCCGAACCGACCAAAACTCCCTCGCCATAATCACCGAGTAAACTATCTAGCGCCTTGATATGACTTTCCATATTCATTTTTTGTCGATTCATAGCGCGCAATTCCGCCAATTCAAAATAAGCCGAGACAAGCCGATTCAATTTTTCCAATTCCTTGGCAGTCAAATAATTTTTTGCTATCCGCACTTCTTCCAATACCGGCAAATCGCCTGCAAAAACTGTCAAACCCATAAACTCTTTTTCACTGTCAGCGCGATTGAAAATAACTTCCGCGGCAGTTTGTTTATGCGTCGCATAGTGCAATTTATTTTGCACAATTTTAAAAAACTTAATTGAATGCAAGGACTTGGGATCATAATCCGCGCTAGTGGCGTAAAGATCAAGTACCTGCCGATAGAGCATTTTTTCACTGGAACGAATATCACGAATGCGCGCCAACAGTTTTTTGAAATATACCCCGCCGCCATTATTTTTTAAAAATTCATCATTCATCGTAAAGCCTTGGACAAGATATTCACGAATTCTGACTGTCGCCCACTGGCGGAATTTTGTACCTTGAAGAGATTTTACACGATAACCAACGGAAATGATGACGTCAAGATTATAGTGTTTTACCGGAATTTCTTGAGTTTTGCCCTTAATCGCCCCGTGTTTAGTGGTTCGTCGGAATTCCCGACATGCCACTTTTTCATCCAATTCACCCTCTTTAAAAACATTCAAAATATGCTCGGCCACAGTTGATCTTCCCTTATTGAATAATTCAGCTATTTGTTCCTGACTTAGCCAAACCGTTTCATCCTCAATCCGCACCTCAATCTTGGGTTTTCCGTCTTCACTTTCATAAATGAGTATTGAATTGTTAGATTGCCTATTTTTCATAATTATTTTTGTGGTTTTTTATTTTTAATTACTAACCTATCAAATAATCTGCGATAAGTCTTATTATTATTTTCCAAATAAAAACGAGGACCCCCTTGGACATATGTTCCCTTATCTGCAATTTCCTTCATTGGTTTGCCCAATTCTCGGCTTGAACCAATTATCTCAAATTGATTCGGGTTGTATTTATCTAAAAAAGTAACAGGCACCCCCATATTACCATTATAATCCATTGGAATATCCGAGACTTTTGACACTTCAATTGCGTTATAATTATAATACTCTGGATATTCTTCTGAATTGTATTTTTTATAAAGAGTTAAAGGCTCATGTCGCTTACTAACATCAAGATTTGTAAACCAACCAGTGTTACCCATTTTTGAATATTTTTTTCCATCTTCACCAACAAAAATATTGTTTTGCTCATAGCTTTCTGGAACCAAATATGTCTTTGCTCCGTTATTATAACCAAGCCATATTTTATTATTTTTGATTAGCCTAAAAACTTCTTTATAAGTAACAGCATTTAAACTGCCAATAATCAAAAATTTTTTGTCATATTCCACCAATTGCGCGACATATTCTCTAAACAGTGAAAAAGGCGGATTGGTCACTACAATATCCGCTTGTTTTAAAAGCTCAATGCTTTCTTTACTTCGAAAATCTCCATCGCCCTTAAGGGGTGACCATTCGTTATTTTTATTTGCCTTCAATTGCTCGGCAATATCTCGCAAATCAAACGCGCCATCATTATCCAAATCGCCAACTTCATTGATAATAAATTTATTAGCGGTTGTTTTCGGACGACCTTTCGGCTTACTTGGCTTACTCACAATTTTATCTTTATATCCGGGAAGAAGTGACGGTTGCAATACAAGCTCCGTATTGGCAATGGGTGAAGGCTTATAACTTGTAGCGATAAGTCTCTTTAAACCAAGGGCATTAAAATTACTCGCAAAATATTTGAAAAAATTGCTCTCAAACGGATCATCGCAATTGCAATATACTACCTTATCGCGAAATTGTTCTTTGTAGTGTTTTAACTCCTTTTCAATATCAACCAGCTGAGTGTAAAACTCGTCTTTTTTCGCCTTACTGGCTTTATGCAAATTTCTATTGGATGACTTTTTTTCCATAATTTAATTTTATTAAACCGTCAAGCAAAACACCGGATTTAAAACCCATTTTATTTAATCCGAAAGTTTATTTGAGTATAGCAAAATAGCCGTATTTAATCAAAGCTAGGCAAAAAATCGATTTCAAACAAACAATACCCCTTTTGAAAATAAAAGGGGTATTATTAAAATAAGGCGGAGAGAAAGGCCCGCCTGCCGGCAGGCAGGGATTCGGTCACGAGTAAATTTTTGCTAAAATTTCTCTCGACCCCGGCTCGCCCCGTCGCGCTCCGCCTTTCTCACCCCTCCTACTCTCGCAATAACTAACCACCCGAATAGCTAATCGCTATCCGGGTGGATTATTGCGGTGTTTTTTGATTGATGTTCGAACATTTTTTGACGAAAATCCTGAAAACTAATTTGGACTCGGCGGGGCAAACTATTTTTCTGGGGGAATGGAATTGCCCCGCCTCGGCTTTCTTCCCGCCCGCAAGAGGGGTCTGGGGAGGAATGCGGGCGGGT
The DNA here is from genome assembly GCA_036584565.1 of Candidatus Moraniibacteriota bacterium. Classification (GTDB taxonomy): domain Bacteria; phylum Patescibacteriota; class Minisyncoccia; order Moranbacterales; family UBA9337; genus UBA9337. Next base: position 14,669 of record JAZHDF010000050.1, on the reverse strand, counting down.
TTTTGAACCTTTCCTTTTTCGCTTCCGAATTTCGTGCCAGTTGAAAACTGGCGCGCCACCTAAAATTTCTTTTCTATATCCTCAATCAATTTAGTTATATTGTCCGTAGTCGTTTTATCCAAACTAATCGTTGTTCCATTCTGACAAATTTCCAAAAATTTCTTGGCGATTAAAACCTTATCTAATTTTGCTTTTTTAACATATGCGGAATTTGTCTCGGTATAGGTTTTGCTTTCATCGCCAAGAACAAATTTTTTAAAATCAGACGGCGAGAAAATATCCTCAATACTTCCTGTTATATTTAAAACCGAAAGAATTAAATCTTTTGTAACTAACCAATTATCTTGTAAATTTTTCTCGCCGTCTTTCTTGCCTTGATCGTTGTCGTAGAGATAAATAACTTTTCCACCCCAACCATGCAAGATTGTTCCAACATACGGCATATTTCCACAACCACCGCCGAAAATAAAGTTTACACTACTCTTATTAAGGATTTTTTTGAAAGAGTTTAGATAATAAACATCAGAAGGTCCTTCAACAACTACATTATTAACTTTGTCTAGCGCAGAAATTCCTGCATTTAATTCCAGCCCTATTGCCGTTAAAATAGGGGTGAGAGTTTCTTTATCTGCTAAAGCGTGAACTTTATTTTCAATCTCTGTCCCTGATTTTTTCGAGCGATGAACCAATCTAACTCTATTTAATTTATCAGCTTCTAAAAGATAAGGTGAATGAGTCGAAAAAATAAGCTGGACTTCCTTTGCTGAATCTTCTAGTTTACCTAGAATATCCTCTTGTGCTTTAGCATGCAAGAATAAACCGGGTTCATCGATTAAAATTATATTTGGGATTTTTTCATTTGCCCGTGCTGAAACTTTTACATAAAAGGCAAGGTGCCATTGTCGCCCCTTACTTCGCAAACTTGGCTCATAGGGATAGCCATCTTCTTTTATCCAAAAATAAAGATGTTCTGAGTCCCAATTAACACTTAAATTTGAAACGTCTTGTGTCCAGAATTTTTCATAATCTTTGTTGAGTTTTATGTTTATGTCGTCCTTGTGTTTTTCTTTGTCTCTATCGTCGGTGCCTTTTATTGTAGTTATTTTCAAATCACTAATTACCGATAAATCTTTAATCCATTCGTTCTTTTCCAGTTCAGCAAACGGGATTTTATTCGGAAAAATATCCTCAAACGAATTAAACAAAATAAAATTTGGTATCCATTGCTTTAGAGCTTCCAAAAATTTTGTTTCGGTAGCAAGTAAATTTTCAAGATTATTTATATCTGTTTCTATTTCAATAAGCAGTTTTGAAAATATGTCGCGTTCTTTTTCTTCTATTTGAGCTACATTTGGCGTTGTGGCATTTTTGAAGTTGATAAAAAGCGACTTTTCGTTCGCAAAATCTGAAAATTCAAAATCAAATAAGCTACCACCCAATGCTTCGTATTTTGTGTGAATAGTTTTAATTTTGTTCCATTTATCTTTTATGGATTTTTGAATTTTATCAATTTCTTTGCTACCAAAAATTTCATTTTGCAAAGTATCTTTACCAAATGAATAAATATCTGGAAAAGATTTAATCAATTCAATCTCAATATCGGCTGTCGCTTTTAGTGGGCTTTTTATTTCTTCAAGAATTTCCTTGATAGTATCTTTTTCAACAATAAAAGTTATTGAAATTTCTGGCACAGATTCAGGCGATTTTATTGGTTTTGCGGATTCCCTAATTTTTTATCAGTATCAAAATCTTCCAATGCTTCAAGAATGGAAGTTTTTCCTGATTCATTTTTTCCAGCAAGAATGGTAATTGTATCAGTCAAATAACAATCACCGCTATCTGTGATTGATTTATAATTTGTAATTTTGAATTTCTTTAATTTCATATTATTTCAAATCATCCATTATTTTTTTTGCCAAATGATGAGCAAAATTTACTGCAACAGCATTCCCGATCATTTTATAGCCGTCGGCAATATCACGATATTTGAAAATAAAATCATCGGGAAATGTTTGTATTCTTGCACATTCACGAACAGATAAACGGCGATATAAATGTTCTTTCCCGGGAACAAAAATCCTTTTATTTTGTTCAATAAATTTCATTTTTGGTGCTTGTGGATGAATTGGTGCGTGGCGACCACCTGCTTGAATAGTAAAAGAGGGTTCATCCCACGAACGGACACGATTTCTCGACATGTAGATTGAAGAAAAACCACCATTCATATACTCATGGTTTGGAATTTTCAACACATCACCGTTTGTTTTATTTTTATCTAATGCTGGTTTTGCTAATCGTAAATCAAAAATAGCGTCTTTCAATACTGGTTTATATTTTTGTGGCTCTGGAAATTCAAATTTCTTTTTTAACCTTTTATGATAACCAACAATAATTACACGAAGTCTATCCTCTGGAACATCATAATCATTAGCATTCAATAGTTTGCATGAAATAACATATCCCGCATTTTCAAATTCTTTGATGATATTTGAAAATGCCTCTTTATGTTTGGGGTGTAAAATTCCAGATACATTTTCCGCAAGAAAGAATTTTGGTTGTTTTTCCTTTAATAATCGAATGTAGTCATAAAATAATTTACCTCGTTTATCATTTATCCCACGACCAGCCCCAGCCTCGCTCCAACTCTGACAAGGAGGTCCTCCGATTATTCCATCAACATCTGGAATTTCAGACGCTGGAACATCTACAATACTTCTTTTGTCTAGCTTTGTTTTGGGAAAATTATGTTCAAATGTTTCCCAAATTGTAGAATCATATTCATTTGCCCAAACAACATGAAAACCAGCTCTTTCAAAGCCTAAATCTAATCCACCCGCACCTGTAAATAAAGAAGCTAATTTCATATTATTTTCTAAAACTTAATAACTTCGCCTCTAACAATTTTGCTGGGTTGTTTGGCGATTTTATTTTTATATCTTTTATCGAAAAGTTATCACTAACTAAACTCTCAAGGTTTTTTCTGTCTTTTTCAGGAAAGGACAAATATTTTTCTTTCAGCAAAATTGCATTAACAAAAAACTCCGAATTTTGTTCTGTCGGAACGACATAATCAAAAACCTTGATAGGATTTTCAATTCCCCACATTCCACGAATACGCAAGTAAGTTATTCCAAGAGGATCAACACGATTTACTCTGCCGAGTTCGTTTGTTTCCGAAAATTCAACATCTTGTAATTCATTTACACCTTTTGAAATTTTATCCCTTATTCTTTCGTAAACTTCTTTGTTTGCGGAATAACAATTACCATAAACAAGCCACAAAGCCTTTAGTTTGTCATCTTTTGAAACACCGACAACATAAACCAAATCTTTTTCCCGCCAATCCTCGCAATTTCTGCAAGCAGTGGTTATCATTGGACTATCAGAAAATAGCTTGTCTTTAGGGTAAGAACTATTAAGCGCAATTCCCGAACGCAAACTTTCAATTTTCTTAACTTCTATTGCATCACCTTGTTTGATAATAATATCTGGCGGATTATTTTGATTTCCAATATAAGAAAAATATTTGCTGTAAATTTCATTTTTCTTTTCAATATTATTTTCGTTTAGTGAATTGCAAAACAAATCTTTGATATAAAATTCTAAAGCGTCACCCATACTATTGGCACGGTTGGCGGCACGATAATGAGAAACCAAATTTGTAATTGGGTTTTTAATTAAATTTGATATTGCGATAAGTAAATTTGTTTCCATAGTTTTATTTTATTAAATCCTCAATCGACACATTTAATGCCTTTGCGATTTTTTTAATTGTATCAATGGTTGGGTTTTGTTGCTTGCCAGCTTCGATGTTGATTATCGTATTGTTAGAAACATCAGCAAGACGGGCTAGCTTTTCTTGCGACAAACCCATTTTTTCTCTTATTCGTTTGATTTTACTTGACTCTACCATATTAAAATAGTAATATTAAATTGTGGTATAATAATTATATGCTTCAACAAAATAACCACAATATAATATTACCAAAATATTTCGAATCCGTAAAGCAAAAAGGGAGTTCCTTGGCGTTGCCCGCGAATGGGTTGGGTGGGTCAAGGGCAACATCTTCTTTGGTGGCGCATTTTGCTTTGCAAAATACGAAATTCGGAAGCGAAAAAGGAAAGGTTCAAAAACCCGCCCGCATTCCTCCCCAGACCCCTCTTGCGGGCGGGAAGAAAGCCGAGGCGGGGCAATTCCATTCCCCCAGAAAAATAGTTTGCCCCGCCGAGTCCAAATTAGTTTTCAGGATTTTCGTCAAAAAATGTTCGAACATCAATCAAAAAACACCGCCAATTTTCACTTTTTGTGAAATCGTAAGAAGTTGCCTCGGCGCAAAGCGCCTCGGCATGATATTTTTCCGCAATTTTGAAGGCATTTTTGAAATCGCACGCCAGCGTGCGGTCGGCAATGCGGAAGTTCGCAGAGCGAAGCTCTGGTCCCGCTCAGCGGGACAAACCAATCTTTTTTCTTTCGTCCGCCAGCGGGCGGACGAAAGGTTGAGTGTATTTTTCTTTGATTGCCCAAAAACTAATTTCAAAACAATATGGACAACATAAATTTACAAACCAAAAAGATTTTTCTCTATGCTCGTAAATCCACGGACGAGCCAGAACGACAAGTGCTTTCCATAGAAGCGCAAATGTTTGAATTGCGAGAATATGCTAAAAAAGAGGGACTGAATATCGTCCGTGAATTTGTGGAAAGCAAAACCGCTAAAGAACCGGGCAGAGAAATTTTTAACGATATGATAGCAAGCATAGAGAAAAATGAAGCCGAGGGAATTTTAGCGTGGCACCCTGACCGCTTGGCTCGTAATTCAATAGACGGCGGACGAATAATTTACTTGGTGGATACTGGCAAAATAAACACGCTAAAATTTCCTACTTTTTGGTTTGATCCGACACCGCAGGGAAAATTTATGTTGTCCATTGCTTTTGGGCAATCAAAATATTATGTGGATAATCTTTCGGAAAATATAAGGAGGGGTATTCGTCAGAAATTGCGAAATGGAATATGGCCCGCTTGGGCGCCACTTGGCTATGTGAACGACAAAAACGCCCGCTGTATCGCCGTGGACAAAGAAAAGGCAAAGTATATCAATCAGGCTTTTGAAATGTACGCTACTGGCGAATACCCACTCGCTCAAATCCGAAAGATTATCAATTCCTTGGGCTTGGTTGGCAAGAAAGGAAAAATGCTTTCCGTCTCAAATTATCAATATATGTTGAAAAATAAAATCTATTATGGAATGATTGAATATAATGGCGAATTGTATGACGGAAAGCACGAACCGATTATCACAAAGAAACTTTTTGATTCTGTTCAAGAAGTGATGGCGAACAAGAGCAAACCGAAATCGCCAAAATTGAAACCTTACATTTTTAGAGGATTTTTCCGTTGCGGAGAATGTGGCTGTTTCATTACCACCGAAACGCAAAAAGGACACAACTATTTACGTTGCACCAAACGGAAAAATCCTTGTTCACAAAGATACGCGAGAGAGGACGCCATCACTTCTCAAATAAAAGAAGAAATTAAAAAAGTTTCTTTGTCTTCCGCTTGGGCAAATGCCTCAATCAATTATTTTGAAAATGAAAAAATTAAAATTTCCCAAGCGGAAAGCTCTTTCGCCCAAAAAGCGAGAAATGAACTTGTGGATATAGAAACGAAACTTGATCGTTTGCTTGATTTACAACTGGACGGCAATTTATCGCAAACGGAATATACCGCTAAAAAGTACAAGCTCATTCTCGCTAAAAAAGATTTGGAAGAAAAAATATCCGCTTTTGGGCGAAAGAGCAATAATCGGTTCGAACTTGCCATTGCCTTTCTAAAAGACGCCAACCAAGCCGAAAAATACGCTCAACAAGAAAATCCCGAAAGGATTCGGGATTTTCTCAAAAAGATTGGTTCGAACTTCCGCATTGCCGACCGCACGCTGGCGTGCGATTTCAAAAATGCCTTCAAAATTGCGGAAAAATATCATGCCGAGGCGCTTTGCGCCGAGGCAACTTCTTACGATTTCACAAAAAGTGAAAATTGGCGGAGAGAAAGGGATTCGAACCCCCGGTACCCGTAAAGGCACAACGCTTTTCGAGAGCGCCCCATTCGACCACTCTGGCATCTCTCCGTATCACATAACATAAATCATACAACATAAAACATTTTAACAGTCTAGCATAAAACAATTTATATGCAAAGATAAAAAATACAATATTTTAAATATTCAATAATCAATTCTCAATATTCATTCAATATAAAAATATCTTAATAAGAAAACGGGTAAAGATCTCCAAATTCCTAATGATAAATTGGATATTATATATTGATTATTGAACATTAAAGAATTCCTTCCATTGAAGAAGATATGGCATTCAACATAAAAGGAATGGCGATCAGCAAAGCTAATAAAGGTAAGACCACCATCACGATTGAACTAACCATCGTAAAAATAAAATATTTCCGAGTTTTTTCGACACTCTTCCAAATCTCATCCAACTTTTTATCCTGCGCTTCCAATTTTTTTAAAATTTCTTGTTCCATAATTTTAATTTAATTCCATTTATATCTATCCTCCTTTTGGTCTTTGCTTTGATAATAATACTCCTCCAATAAAAACAACACTTCTTTATCTTCGTTGAGAATAAATTTTTTTTCATTTAATTCTTTTACTATCAAGTGAATATCCATATTTTTTCCTCTATTGCTCGGCCTAGTCGGATCAATCATGGCCTGGAAAGAATCCACGATCGCTAAAATTCGAGAAAGCTTCCTAACCTGGTCTCCATTGCCGTTTCGTTTATCCAAAATATCCTCCACGTATTGCTTGCGGGGATAGCTATGCGCCTGATGCTCGTGGTGAGCCACCGTAACCTTGGCTACTTCCTCATCCCACTCCTTGAGCGCTTCGAAACTATAACGAGGATGCTCTTCGATGATTTTGCGCTCTTCTTCGCTCAATTGACCACGCTTATTGAGAATTTGCGCGTCAATCGAGGTTTTGCCGTAATCATGCAGGAGGGCCGACATCATCAAGGTTTGCTTCTCTCTCTCATCAAATTTATCCCCCATTTTATTTATCACAAAGGCCATCATATTACCCACCTCCAAAGAATGCAAGAAAGTATTTTTATCATGCTCATTTATTTCCAAGAGTGATTTCCGGACAAATTCATCTTCATTAATCACTTCGCATCCCCGATTATAGCAAGTTTGCAAAATCAACTCCTGAAATTCGGACTCGCCTTCCTTTTTATGCTCCGGTTTTTTTGAATATTTTTCCAGGTTTGATTTTGATGCTTCAAAATAATTTAACATATATCTTATTTTTTAAACTTTCCTTTATTTTAAACCTTTTTAAGTTTTTAATCAAAAAATTAAATCAGAAAACTATCCCGCGACACCAAGAAAAGAAAATTTCTTCCTCATCACAAAAATCACCAAAAGTAAAAAGGAAATCGCCAAGGGTAATAAAAAGAATAAATTGGGATGACTAATTGTGAGCAGTATGAAACCAAAAACTATTAGGCGACCAAATACTGTCGGGATTTCCCTCAAAATTATAAATTCCTCCTCGTCCTTATCTTTGATTGATTTATAAATATAGCTGAAATACGGAACCAACAAAAATGTCATTGCAAATGAACCCACCAAAGTAAGTCCGTAAGCCAGATATTGGTCTACGATATAAATTCTCAAAAAAGAAATCAGTATCATCAAAGCAGATGCCCAAACAATCAGCTTTTCCGGTTTTCCATTTGACTTTTTGCCTACCAAAAACATAAATATAATTCCACCCAATGATGACAATGTCCCCACTATTCCCGGCGCCACCAAGGAGCCCAATATCAGATAAACATAAATACTCCAAAACCAATGAGATTCCTCGATAATATTGTCCAAAGATTCCAAGAAAAATAGACTTTTTCTCTTCTTAAATTTAATCCAAAAATTTTTCCAGTTTAAATTAAGCTTGGATTCTTGAGATTTTATCTTATAAAGAGGAATATAAGAAGCAACCAATCCCAAGATAACTATCGAAAAAATCGACCAAAACCCGAGCGAATAAATCAACGCTAAACTTATCAACGGATTAAAAACTTGAAGCATCTTTGGCAAGGCGAAAAAAGTAGCCAAATCCGTACCCATTTTATCAAAATCACTATGACGAACCAATAAAATATTAAGCGGAACCCAATAAATAAAAGTTGCCGCCCCGCCAATCATCGCCACCAACCAAAAAGGAATTCCCAGTGATTGCATAAAAAACAAGAAAGCGTAATAGGCCATCTCCAAAGGATAGTAGAGACGAAAAATTCTCGATAAGCCAATCTTTTTCATCATCGGAACCAAAAAAAACAAAGTAACCAATAATCCGAAGATATGGAAGATAGTGTAAAAGTGAATAGTTTTTTCCAACGAAAAACCGTTTCTCAAAAGATAAATCGGAGCATAAATAGTAATAAAAGACAAAGAAATCGATCGAATTGAGTGCGCGATATGAATCCGATAAATCTCGCGTTTATCATTTTTGATTGACTGAATTATTTTTTTTATTTTAAGCATATTGATCAATTTATTTTTATTTTCCAGATAAAACTTTCTTTAATTGTTCATTTTTGAATATTATTTTTTTATAATTTAGCTTTTTTCATTTTTTCTTCATAATGTTTTGCGGATTCCTTTTTCAGTTCCGGCCATTTTTTAACCCAATCCAAACCGTCACCAGCCGGCATTATTTTTCTATTTTCCAAAATTTCAATCCGCAGACAAAAACCCGCTCCGTTTCTCTCCAGATACAAAAACCGCTTTTGCTCATCGGACAAATTTAGCAAAAATTCATCAGAAAAACTCGGCCAAGAATATTCTCCGTCTCTGATTTCTCGCAAAGGAGTCCCATTGGGTGCTTCTACTCCGGCCTTACCATGAATATTAAAACGATATATTCCACTTGTCCAAATTGAAGTATCCACTTCAAACCAACCGGGAAATTTTTCGCTTTCTTTCAAATTCACCGCTTCAATCCCCGATATGCGCCGATTTTGATTATTTAATTTCTCCAAAGCCTCTTGTCTTTCTCTTAAAACCCGTTGATCATCGTTATCCGGCGGACCATCCGGACCAGGTCCGATCCAAAGCTGGACCTCATCTAGCCCGAGAATCTCCATATTGAGTAAAAACAAATTTTCAGCTTGAATTTTAATAAGCTCTTTCATAAAAAATTAAAAAAATTATTTCTTCCACTTAATCTGAAACTCCAATTCCTCTCCCTCTTTGCCGCGTTCATGCTCGATATTTACCAAAGCGTCTTTGGGGATATTGAGCCTTTCACCCGCCACTTGGATAACAAATTTCTCATCCTTTTCCAGGGCGTCCGCCAATCTTCTCAGTTTTTTGATAAAATCCTTTTTGGGATAAATTTTTTCAATATCCCTGTTTTTCTTTTTTTGCATTTTTTTATAAAATTACTTTAATTATTTATCATTTTTAACAATTCTTCCAAACCGGTCGGCAACTCAAAAAATCCGTTACCCTCATTGAGATGAAAAGCCTTATGCAAAACCACCAACTTGGCGCCCAGTTTTTCTTCTAAAATTTTTCCCTCTTCCATCGGAACATAATAATCATTATCCGAATTTATAGCCCCTATTTGCCGGACGGATTTTTTGACTTTTTCATAGTCAAGCGGAGTTTGGAAAAAATTTTCCAGCTCGGGAATGTTGATTGAACGAGAAAACCCGGCCACCAAAAGCGCTCCGCCAACTTTCTCTCCCTCGCTCAAAGATTCCAGATATCTCAAAATAGCGATACAGCCCAAACTATGCCCGACCAAAAAAATATCTTCATCAATTTTTCCTATTTTCTCCCGCATAAAATCAAGCCATTCCTCCATCTTCGGATTATCGGTATTGGGCATAGCCAAGACCTCGATCGATATCTTTCTTTTTTCCAATTCTTTTTTCATCCAGGGAAACCAATTGGCCTCCGGCGAACCGCCCCAACCGTGAATAATAAAAACTCTTTTCATCTTTTCGATAAAATTTTTAAATTAATTTTTTTTCAAACAAAATCTTGTGCTCTTCGATAGCCGGATTAATTTCTACATTTTTTATATTAAAACCGCTTTTTACCAGATAAGCCAGCATTTCCCTGCGGTTGTTCCTGGTTTTAAGGGTTATTTTTTCATAATTATTTTTTAGCGCCCAAGTGGAGAGATAATCCATTATTTGGGTCAAAACTCCTCTGCGACGAAATTCCGGGGCTACCCCCAACATCCAACAATAAAAAGAGCCGTCTAAATATTTATCATAACCGATCAAAAAACCCACCGCCATTTCATTTTTGTAAGCGGTCAAAATCAAAGATTGCCTATTTTTAAGCTGATCTTCGATTTCTTCTTTGCGATGAAAACCGCTAAATTCATGCATTCCCAAATAAACTCCCAGCGCTGTTTCAATTTCTCCCTCCTTTATTGCCACTTTTAATTTTTGTTGCATATTTTTATTGCTTAATTATTTTTTTCTTTTTCTTGCAAATAAATCGGCCAAGCGATAAAACTCAAAAGCATTTGAATTATCCGACTGGTAATCGCCACACTCACCACCGCGCCGGCGCTCAAACCGAAAAATCCGAAAAAAGTAATATAGGCCCATTCTTTGACTCCGATATTATTAATACTGATCGGAACTGTCGCCACCACACTGGCCAAAAAAATCACCGAAAGATAATCCAAAACGCCTATTTTTATCCCCAACGCCAAAAAAAGCACCCCGTTGGCCCCCGCCAAACCGATTAAATTAAACAAAAAAGACCAACCGACAACTTTGAGAATTATTTTTTCCTCCCCGTTATAATGATTGATTTCTTCGATAACTCTATTTAATCCCTTATCAATCTTTTTAAGCGGGGTCTTGATTTTTCTTTTTCTGAAAAATTCCAAAAACACAAATAATCCGATCAAGCCGCCCAAAGAAAGCCCCGAGAGTAAAAGCAGAATATTATTTTGAAGGAAAAAATCAAAATTCAACAAAGCGAAAAAAACCACCAAAACCATCCCGCCCAAAAGTCCGGTCAGTCTGTCCATTATTACGCTTGAGACAGCCCCTTTGAAATTTCCGGAAAGCTTGCCGATTCGATAAACCTTGAAACTGTCCCCGCCCACAAAAGACGGCATAAAATTATTGACAAAAGTGGCGGAAAAATAAGCTTTATAAAATTCTTTTAAAGACAACTTTATCCCTTTGTGTAAAGCTAAAATTTTCCATTTATAAGCGGAAACCAGCATCCCCAGCAGGTAAAGAAAAATATAAACCGAAACCCAAAAAAGATTTATCCCGCTTAAATATCCCCCCACCTCCGACCAATCAACTTTATAAATAATCCACCATACAAAAAACAAACTGATCAAAACTTTCACCGCCAATTTTATCGATTTTTTCTTATCCATTTTCTGAAAAACGTAAATTAAAAATTCAACTGGATTCCGCCCTCAAATCATAAATCTTGCTTCTTAAATCTTTCCGTAATATTCCTTATACCAAGTTACAAAATTTTTGATTCCCTCTTCTATCCTAGTCGTCGGCTTCCAACCCAATTTCTTGAGCTTGCGAATGTCTGCCACAGTAGCCGGCACATCGCCCGGCTGCATCGGCAACATTTTTTTCTTGGCTTTTTTGCCCATATTTTTTTCCAGCACTTCGATATAACGCATCAAGGTCTCCTCCCGATCTCCGCCGATATTCATCACCTCGCATTTTAAATCGGCATCCAAAACGGTGATTGTTCCGCTGACAATATCGTCCACATAAGTAAAATTGCGGCTCATCTTGCCCCGATTAAAAACTTTAATCGGCATACCTTTGGTAATACCGTCGGCAAACAAAAAAAGCGCCATATCCGGACGACCCCATGGACCGTAAACGGTAAAAAATCTGAGTCCGGTAGTATTTAGACCGTAAATGTGGCTATACACATGCGCCAAGAGCTCGGTGGTCTTTTTGGTGGCGGCGTAAGGAGAAATCGGGGTATCCACATTATCGGTTTCCGAGAAAGGCTGTTTGGTATTATTGCCGTAAACCGAAGATGAGGAGGCATAAACAAAGTTCTTAATTTTATATTTCCGAGCCATCTCCAAAAGATTCAAGGTTCCTTTGATATTTACATCTTCATAACCGATCGGATCCAATAATGAATTCCTTACCCCGGCCAAAGCCGCCAAATGCATTACTTTGTCGATTTTTTCGGTTTTAAAAATTTTTTCCAACAATTTAACATCGCGAATGTCCCCTTTATACAATTTGAAATTATAACCCTTGAGATATTTCTTGATCCGATCTTTTTTGAGTTGCGGATCATAATAATCGTTGAAATTATCGATTAACACCACCTCATCACCTCGATCCATCAACTTTTTGGCCAAATTGGAACCGATAAATCCGGCTCCGCCGGTAATGAAAAATTTTGTTTTTTTTCTGGACATATTTTATCTTTCAAAAGCGCCAAAAAATCCGAATGCTTGGCAAAACTTAGAAAAATTTAAGAATTACAAAAAATTAAAAGATATCGAATAAAAACTAATTAAATAAGGCGGTCTTTTAAATTATTTTCCCGAAAAAGGATTCTTTTTCGCAGCTGCCGGATGCAATGAAGGGCCGGAGAAAAAGTAACCTTTGGGGAAAATAAACATTCCACTTGCTACCGGTTCAAACTTTCTTTTATTATAGCATTTTTATCACTTCAAAAACAGCGTTGACTTTTTGTCTATTTTATGATATAATTAAAAATCAGTACCTTGCTGTCAACCAAATCAAATCCGTCCCGGGAGAAAAAATGAAGAAAAAGATATACACCACAAAGCTCGAGAAGATCTTTGTAATCCTCAGCGCACTCCGGGCCTTGAGCGATGAAAAAGGCATCACACGTCTGGATGCCAAAAGGGACCAGCGCCTGCTCGGCAATATGCCCGCCGTTTTGGAAGGCGGTCTGGCCAAAGAAGTTTCCCCGCCGGAAAGAAAAGATAAAAACATCCGCTCTTTTAGGATTACTCCGAGCGGAAAGGAGGTTTTGGAAATTATTAAAACTCTCAAAAAATTTAAGGAGCTTGATGAAAAATAAGCTCCACGCCGGTCTTGCCCATCAAGGGCGGATCGGCTCTTTTATTTTAAGGAATTAAACTCAAAAATTCCGATTTCGGATTGCCCGGAAGTCCGCATCATCGGTCCCCAGCTCCCCGTCCCGACAGAAGTATAAAGATTGAAATCTCCCTCTTGGATCAGTCCGCTGTGATAAGGACCGTAAATCAAATAAGTGATCAGACCGAAAGGAAAAACCTGTCCCCGATGCGTGTGCCCCGAAAACTGCAAATCAATCCCCCGCTCTCGAGCTTCTCGGACAGAATCCGGACTGTGATAAAGCAAAATATTGAAAGCCTCCGGTTGAAAATCTTTGACCTTCTTTAGGTTTTTTTCAAAACCGTTTTTTTCCCTCATTTCCGGATATTCCACTCCGACAATTTGCACTCCGTCAACCTCCACACTCTCGTTTTTTAGAATCCTAAGCGGCGTTTTTTCCAGCGTCTTATAAGTACGCTCGATACCCAAATAAGTCTCATGATTGCCGGTCACAAAATAAATTCCGTTCGGAGCTTTTAATTTTTTCAAAGGTGCAACCAGATAATCCAACTCTCCATCCATTCCGTCAAACAAATCTCCGGTAATAAAAACCATATCGGGCTCCTCGGCATTTACTTTATCCACCACTTCTTGCAAAAAATTCTCCCCGTAAATATGCCCCAAATGTAAATCGGAAAGCTGAATAATTTTTTTGTCTTGCCAGCTCGCCGGAAGATTTTTTATCTCCAGGGAAATATTTTTGATTTGAGGATGATAGGCGTTCCATAAACCCCAAATCGAATAAGTTGTGGCTAAAATAAAAGAAATAAAAAAAAGATAATATTTTGGGTCAAAATTGTAACCCGTGATTTTAAAAATAGCCACAATCAACCAAGAAAACAAAAAGGCCATCGTCAGATTCCAACCCAGTCCCAACCAAAAGCTGAAAATCCGATAGGTTATCTTGGCCGGCGCCCCTACGCTATAATGAGCCCAAACCGAAGCCAGGAGAAAGCTGAAACTTAGAATAAAGAAAATCACTCCCAGCCAAAGTTTAAGATTGGGGTTACTGATATTTAAAAAGTTGATCAAGGTAAAATAAAGGAAGAAATGTCCGCTCAACAAAATAAAAGACAGAATAAATAAAAATAAAAATATCATTTTTAAAATCAAAAAAGGATTAAGCTTCTTAATTTTAACCTTATTTTCAATTATTGACCAGTGATCCAAAAAATAAGGTTTTATTTAACTCGACTTGTTTTTGACTCAAAAACTTAAAAATCCGCGCGCCCCACAATCTTTCGAAAAATAATTATTTTTTGATTTTTATCCCCAAATGCGATATAATTAAGTCGGATCAAAATGTGTTTGCTGTTTCAAACAGCTTTTTTGAAAAGAGCTCTTCAAAAAAATTTTACAGAGAGAAAACTTTTTAATCTCTGATTTTGGTCCGCCACCGCCCTGACTTTGTCAACGCACATTGCCGGGGCGTTTTTTATGCAAATATTGTTAACATTGCAGCAAAGGAGTTTACATTTTAAAAATAGAAAAGTAAGATA
>JAZHDF010000049.1:0-4390 GCA_036584565.1 Candidatus Moraniibacteriota bacterium | reverse complement strand
TTAATCGAGGTGTCTTTTGTTTACAAGGGAATTGCACTTCAGATTAGAATTTGAGATCAGGTGCTTGACAAAAGCATCTTTTTTTGATATGATATAAAGTTATCTAATTTAATTGACTAAAGGGCTTTTTGAGCCGTAAAATCCATGAAAAAAAGTATAATTCCTCGAAAAATGGGCATTTATTCCGTAGTCGCCACTATTTGCCTGGCTGTAATCTCAAGCTCCGTAAGCGCAGGATTGATCAATACGACTTACGGTTACGGATATGGTTACGGCTATGGAAATAATCCAGTTGATAATAGCAACAAGAGTGAAAAAACCGAAACTAAGACTGAAGTCGTTAGCAAAACAAGTGTCCCCCAAGAGAAAAAGAAGAAAGAAAAAAAGAAAGAGAAGAAACGCATAAAAAATTCAAGAAATACCGTAAAAAAGGGAGAAGTATTGGTCCAATCGGGGAAAGGCTTCAAAAAGAATTCAAAAGTTAGGCTTTATTTTTCCAAGCCCGACGGAACTTTTTATCCTCCGGTGATCGTCAAAACTGACAGTAAAGGAAGATTTAGTGTAAATTATTTAGTCACGAAACCGGAAGGAAAATATAAATGGTATGCGGTTATACCTTCTTCCGGCAAAAAAACAGCCGTATCGACTTATAGAATAGTAAAATAACATACGCCCAACCAGATAAAACTGATTTTCTTTATTTAAAAAAACTCTCCATTTTACCGGAGAGTTTTTCAATTTAAATTTTAGTCATTTGAAATTGATTTGAAATTTAAAATTTGAAATTTGAAATTAAAAACTCCTTTTTATTTTAGGAGTTTTTTGTTTCATGTTCTATGTTGTATTTTTTATGTTCCGTGCTTTATGCTTCATGATTTTGATTTTATACATCCAAATTCTTCACGCTCTTGGCATGGGTTTGGATGAACCGACGACGCGGTTCCACTTAGGTACCCGCTAAAACCACATAAGAAGCTTTGTTTTATATCAGCAATGTGGTTTTTGTGGTAAAATGAAAATATAAAAAATTAAAATAAAAAATATGTTATATTTAAAAGTTTTTTCTTATTTTTTTATTTTCTTCCTTTTCCCTTTTGTATCAATTCCAGGAGGATGGGCCAGCATTTTCTTCTTTGGCCCTTTTGTGTATTTACCTGGAATATTTTTAACAGCTTTTACCTTGATAACATTTGAAAAAGTAAATAATAATATATCAGCTCAAAAGATGCTTTTAAAAATGATAACAACCTATATATTGGGATGTTTATTATTTGTCGATGGAGGTGATGGGAATTCTTATATTGGATTTGACGCTTTTATAAACAGAGTATTTTTCCATAATTTCTCATCTGCTAATATAATAAGAGTTGTTCCAGAGTATCTTCACATTTTTGGACTTGCATCTTTTGGCTTGCTTGTTTATTTTATTATTTGGAACATCTCATTTATTCAAAAATTCAAAATCAAAAATATAGAAATTCAGAACACCAAGAATCCCCAAATTTAAGCTACAAATTTCAAACAAAAACTCTCCGGTAAAACGGAGAGTTTTTTTGTTTGATATTATGTGCTCCATATTCCATACCCTTTTAGATCCAAATTTATTAATTTATGTGGATCAATTTTTATCATATCTACATTGACAAACAATCAAGATGGGAATATTATTAAATGTTCTTAATATTATTGGCCAAAATCAAAAACTCACCCCGGGGGAATAAATGACTACCGTAGAAAAAACATTCAACTGTCTATCGTGCCCTTGGACTAAGGCTACTATTATTGAAAACACTAAGCCAATGTCTGAACTTCAAAGAATAGCTTTTTTAATTGGAGTGAGCGGTAGCAAGGGGTGCTCATTTTGCCCCAAATGTGGAGGCAATATAAAAACAAGTGTAAAAGAAATGGCAGGCTAAAGCCACCATTTCTAATGTGGGTTTGCCTAAAGGCAAACCCACATTTTAATTAAAAACTCTCCATTTTACTGAAGAGTTTTTTGTTTCATGTTTTATTCTTTATGTTTAATGTTCCATGCTCCATATTATATGTTCCATGATTTTATACATCCAAATTCTTCACGCTCTTGGCATGGGTTTGGATAAACCGGCGACGCGGTTCCACTTGAGTACCCATCAAGAGATCGAAGGTTCTGTCGGCCGCTTCGGCATCTTCAATGGTAATCTGGAGCATCTTGCGATTTTCCGGATCCATGGTGGTTTCCCAAAGTTGTTCCGGATTCATTTCTCCGAGACCTTTGTAGCGTTGAATATTTATGCCGGTTTTCTTTTCCGCCTCATCGGTTTCTTCGGACTCTCCCCCGTCAGATTCTTCTTTGATCTCCATAGTCTTAATCTCCTCTTCCGTTAGGCCGATTCTTTTCATAATGCTTTCTTTTTCCTTATCGGTATAAGCGTAATAAGATTTTTTACCCTTCTTGATTTGATAAAGCGGGGGTTGCGCCACATAAACATGGCCTTCTTTTATTAACTCTTCAAAATAACGATAAAATAAAGTCAAAAGCAAAACTCGGATATGACTTCCATCCACATCGGCATCGGCCATTATAATCACTTTACCGTAACGCAATTTGGAAATATCCAAACTGCCACCGATCCCCACTCCCAAAGCGATAATTATCGGCTTCAAGCTGTCCGATTTGACAATTTTATCCAAGCTGGTTTTTTCCACATTAACAAGTTTTCCTCGCAACGGCAAAATAGCCTGAAATTGCCTATCTCGTCCTTGTTTGGCGCTTCCGCCCGCCGAGTCTCCCTCCACTATATAAAGCTCGGATTCTTCCATTTTACGACTGGTACAATCCGCCAGTTTTCCGGGAAGTGTCATGCCCTCCAAAAGACCTTTCCGAACCACCGCATCTTTGGCCGCTCGAGCCGCCAAACGCGCTCTGGCTGTCAAAAGGCACTTATTGATTATCTCCTTGGCATCTTTAGGATTGTTATCAAAATAATCCTGCAAAGATTCGTTGGTCACCGCATAAACTATTCCCTTGACATCTCCGTTACCCAATTTGGCTTTGGTCTGTCCTTCAAATTGAGGCTCTTTGAGTTTTACGCTGATAACCGCCGTCAAACCCTCCATCACATCCTCGGCGGTCAAATTTCCCTCTTTAACCTTAAAGATATTATTCTTTTTGGCATAATTGTTCAAAGCCCGCACTAAAGCCGTCCTGAAGCCCGTTACGTGCATCCCGCCCTCGACAGTATAGATATTATTGGCAAAAGAATAAAGATGCTCTTTAAATCCGTCCGTATATTGGAGAGAAATCTCCACTTGAACTTTATCCTGTTCTTTGTCCACATAAAAAGGGACCGGATTTTTAACCTCCTTGCCTCGATTGAGATAGTTTACAAAAGAAACAATCCCGCCGTCAAAATAAAAACCACTTTTCCTGACCTTATATTCGTCCTTTTTCTCATCTTCCACCTTGCGCCTATCCTCAAGAGCGATTTTCACTCCCTTGGTCAAATAAGCCTGTTGCCTGACATAATCGGAAATTTTTTTCCAACTATATTCTATTTTGGGAAAAATTTGCGGATCCGCTTGAAAAGTTATCGTCGTACCGGTTTCTTTGGATTTCTCGCCTTTTTTGACCGGCCCCTTGGGTTTGCCACGATTATATTCTTGCGTCCAAACAAATCCTTCTCGACAAATCTCCGCCCTGGTCCAAACTGAAAGCGCATTTACCACCGAAACACCTACTCCGTGCAAACCGCCGGAAACCTTATAGCCGTCTCCTTCAAATTTACCGCCGGCGTGCAAAATGGTCATAACCGTTTCCAAAGTTGATTTTTTGGTTTGAGCATGAATTTCAACCGGAATCCCTCGGCCGTTATCCGTAATTCGAACTACATTCTCCGGCAACAATTCCACTTTAACAAAATTACAATAACCGCCCATCGCTTCATCGATGGAATTATTAACCACTTCCCAAATCAAATGATGCAAACCTTCCAAAGAAGTGCCGCCGATATACATTCCGGGTCGCTTGCGAACCGGTTCCAAACCTTCCAAAACTTGAATTGATTTCGCTCCGTAAGAACTATTTTTTTTATCTTCTGATGCCATACAAAATAAAAGAAATCACGCATTACAAAAAAATTAATACGCAAATTTCTTAAAAATTTTATTGTTATTTTAGTAAACTTTGAACCGGTTATTTTTCCGATAAAATTACCAGCCCCATCTAACTTACTCATTGTAGCATATATTCTTTGATTTTGAAAGAGCCTAAATGTCTAATATGCCCCGTTATCTTAACCTAATGACTGATAAATTTTAACTAACAGCAATCTTCTTTTACAAACTTTATAAACTCAACCTACATTCTACCTTGAACTGCAATTTTTCCTTCTACAAAAACCTCGTAGGG
>JAZHDF010000048.1:0-4402 GCA_036584565.1 Candidatus Moraniibacteriota bacterium | reverse complement strand
AAAGGCTTGGGCAAACTTAGAGATTATTAAAAAACTCCGTGCATAAGTTCATTAACATATTGCTAAAGATTATAAAGATAATTGGATGCACATCGATATTGCTTCACGGATGACAGCGGTCTTTGATGAGCAATTAGTCAAAGGGGTGATAGGGAGTCCAGTTAGATTATTGGTGGAACTTTTGAAATAGGAAAATAATCTCTTTTTATCAAAACCTAAGTCATTTTAAGTTAAGGTGTGCTTATTCTAAAGATGATAATAAAATAAAAATATGAAAAATAAATTTAAGCTGGGCTATATTGGTTTGGGAAAAATGGGTTTTAATATGATTGAGCGCTTAATTGAAAAAGGGAATGAAGTGGTAGTTAATGATATTAGACCTGATTCTATCGAGCGAGCTACTAGAATGGGAGCAATCCCAGCCTATTGCCTGGAGGAGCTAGTTGAAAATTTATCATCACCACGCCTAGTTTGGCTGATGGTCCCAAATAGTGCCCTTGATGGCGTGCTTGATAAATTAATTCCAATACTAAGTGAAGGCGATACGGTTATTGATGGTGGCAATACTAGGTATATTGAAACACAATCCAGAGTTTCTTTGTTTGAGGATAAGAGAATAAATTTTTTGGATATCGGTGTTTCAGGTGGACCAAATGGTGCGAGAAAAGGCGCCTGCCTTATGATTGGCGGTAAAAAAAATATTTATGAAAAATATGAGAATTTATTTATTGATATCGCAGCTCCCGAAGCTTATGGATATTTTGGGGATCACGGTGCTGGCCATTTTGTAAAAATGGTACATAATGGTATTGAATATGGCATGATGCAAGCAATTGCCGAGGGTTTCGGTGTTTTAAAGGAATCAGAATTTAATTTGGATTTAAAAAAAGTCGCCGAAGTTTACAATAATAAAAGTGTCATAGAGTCGCGACTTGTTAATTGGCTATCTTCTGGCTATCAAAAATACGGAACAGAATTGGAAGGTATTAGTGGCTCAGTAAGTCATACTGGTGAGGGGCTTTGGACGATTGAAGCTGCCAAGAAGATAGGCGTACCAACTCCTGTTATTGAAGAATCCCTTAAATTCCGAGAAGACTCAATTGCAAAACCCAGTTATACAGGAAAAGTCTTAGCAGTCTTACGTAATATGTTTGGGGGGCATTCTATATCTAATTAATATTTATTTTATTTATGAATGAAAATTTAAAAATTTTTGCTAAGAGGACAATAGTGAGCCCAGCCCGATTATTGGTTGAATTGTTAAAAATTGAAAATTAATCTCTTCGTATTGAAACCTAAGTCATTTTGGGTTAAAATGTATTTATATCAACAAAAAGCCAAATGCTTGATTTATTTTATAAATAATATATAATAGGTTTTGTTGGCTTTAGATTTGATAATTGAGTCAAATTTTAAGGTTTTTTAAAAATATTTGAAAAGTGGTTGCGGACAAGAGCTTCCCAAAAGTTTCTTAAAATAAATTACATTCCGCGATAGCTCAGTGGTAGAGCAGTTGACTGTTAATCAATTGGTCGGGGGTTCGAATCCCTCTCGCGGAGCAAAATTAAAACAGGATTAAATGTCCTGTTTTTATTTTGCGTAGCGAAGAAAGTGAACAGTTTCAATTTCATGAGGATTCGAAAGTCGTAGTGATGTGCCTAAGCGCCACGGGACGGGGTTGAATAATTTTTATGGACTAAAATATCCTTATATATTGAGATATTAAGCTTTAAATATCTCAATTTGAGTTTGACTTTTATATAGGGATGAGCTATATTGAGTTGTTGATTAAGGTAATCAACTCCTGCCGCAAGGGTTTAGTATTCAATATAATATGCGGACATATTAATAGAACCTTAACAAAAAAGAGAGGTGTTCAATGAAAGTAATACAAGATGCATCCATAGGCTGGCTTACTGTAAATCGTGCGTGCGATAATCGTTGTGACTGGTGTTACGCTCAAAATTCATGTTATGGTGCCGAGGTCTTGAATAGAGAAAATGCACATGCCCTAGTGAATCTTATGGCAGATATTGAAATAAAAAATATTGCCTTAATCGGCGGGGAGCCGACTCTATATAAAGATTTATTCTATGTTACGAATCTTATCCATCAGAAAGGAATTGAATCTTCAATGACAACTCACGGTAAGAGATTTGCAAATAAAGAGTATGCCAAGGAGCTAGCAAATACAGGCATGGAAAATATTACTGTTTCAGTAAAGGGTATTAATCGTGAAAAATATCTAAAGCTTACTCGCGTGGACGGTTTTGATGAAATGTGCGCTGGAATAAATAATCTGCAGCAACTGGGCTTAAATCCAGGAGTTTTTTACACTATGGGTTTAACTGCACTTCAGGAGGTTGATGATACACTTAATTTTCTGCGTTCATTGGGGACAAAGATTATTACTATTAGCTTTGCAAATCCTGTAATCTTAAATGGGAAGGCATGCAATAAAGATACTCCAGATCCACTGCAAATCGCTCAAGCTTATTCGAGAATTATTCAATTGATAGAGGGAGCTAAGCAAGAAATATTTGTTTCTCTTTCTATACCATTGTGCTTATTGACAAAAGAAGCACGAGCAATCGCAATAAAGCGAAAGGTGCATACTGGAACTTGTTATGCAAGAGCTGGAGCAGGAGTGGCCTTTTCACCAACAGGGGAAGTTATACCATGTCATCACTTCATGGATTCAACCATGGGAAAACTCGGAGTTGATTTTCATGATGCAGCTTCATTTCTGGAGTTTTGGCAGAGAGAGGCTAGTCAGGAGTTTAGACAAATAATGAATTATTATCCATCGGAAGAATGCCAAGGTTGTATTGATTGGCAACATTGCTTCGGGGGGTGTCCGATTAAATGGTTTTATTTTAATCCGAAAAACTTTATAAAAAAAGGAGGTGATGTTTAATTTAGAAAAACTGGTAAGAAATAATAATTAGAATGTGAAAATAACACTAACGGAGGAATCGGCATGAGTATTGAAGCTGCAACGCCAGAAGGTAGAAAAAGTCATGTTGCGGGTGGTGCGTTTAAAAATGGAGCGATTAAATTGTTTCAGGAAAATTTCCTTGGAACGAGTATCTCCTCCATAGATCAATCAAACGCTCAATTGTATCAATCTGACCATAATTTTTGCTATTATCGTCAGCCCAAAGGTGATTGTTGTCCTTTGTATTAGACAATCAATCATTCAATAGAATTGTCACATTTGACATATGGTGGCGCCGGCAGTCTAATGACTTGTCGGCGCTTTTTTGTTTAAATTTGTGGGTCATAAATCAAATTTAACACTATATCTCTGATGCTGTATTAAATATAGTATTTGTCTTATTTGTTTAAGGATGGTATCCGGGTCAGGAAGGTCTCCCAACCATTCAAAAGTTCGAAAGCTGTCCATCCAAGCGAGCCACGTAAAATAAAAAGCTGCCTTTTTAATAGGGCAGTTTTTTTATCACGTGGCATAGCGAAGAAAGCGAACAGTTTCACTTTCGTGAGGATTTGAAAGTCGCCTGCTTGCCGGTAGGCAGGGAGTGATGCATTCAAGCGCCACGCCTGTCCGACTCTGGAGGAAGACAGGATTGAAAGAAATTTTCAGCAGAAAATTTACTTGTGACCTAATCCCTATCTACCGGCAGATAGGCCTCTCGCGGAGCAGAAATTTAAAATACCTCCATTATAGAGGTATTTTATTTTTTAGAAATTTTTTTCAAAGATTATCCTATTTTTTTTCAATTACATCAAAATGATCTTTAAAAAATGAACGTACAGAAAAAACCATGGCGATAGCAGCGGCAAATTCAAGATATTCTTCGCAGAAGACAAAAAAACTAAAACCCTTGTTTATTTTTAATGGATCAAGGTCAATTAATCCAGCTATAATGAGTAATACTATTGTAATTATTAAAAACAGCGCGCTTGAAGAGGTAAAAAATCTTGTTGCTGTTTTTTTGTTTTTTAGAATAAGCCAAATAATACTTGCAATAACTATTCCAATGAGACTGATTGAGAGGATAGTAATAAAACTTGTCGGCTGTGTGATGATAAGGTGTTTGAGAACACGCAAGAGATCATGTAGGGTATCAATCTTCGTGCCGTAGAGTATAGGACGATCGTAGCGGTAGACAATATTATGTCCATAACTTGTTTCCTCGAGAAGCCATAAAAGAGAAAAAGCAGAGAGCATAAATCCAATACTGCGTGTGTAAATCTTTTTTGTAATCAAGGCAATTTCTCCAGATTTGAGGAAACAATAGGCATAAAGAAAAACGGCAAGCATTTCCATAAACATCCCTTCATGGATGAATGCCGCTTGGAGATATGGATAGAAAAGATAGAGTGTTATAAAGGCTCTAGACCATCAAACTAATTAATATTTATGTAAAATTCTAATTAA